>JAFTMF010000044.1 GCA_017452565.1 Clostridia bacterium | reverse complement strand
TCATTGTGGGGGTATATTCGCCCAGCATCGTGAACAGCTCCTTGCCACACACGTCGATCCCCAGCGCGCGGCACTCGTTCTCGATGAAGGGATCCAGCTCTTCAATCACGTTCACCGTCTCGCAGGAAGCGGCAAAGTCACGGATCAGACCGGTAGGAAGCGGCCAAACCATACCCAGTTTCAGGTAGTTGACCCTCTCACCCAGTGCCTCCTTGGCGTACTGATAGGCAATACCGGAGGTGATCACACCGATCTTGGCGCCGTTATCCTCCCGCGTGTTGAGAGGAGAGGTTTCTGCGTATTCCATCAGCTTCTTGGTGCGCTTTTCCACGAACACGTGGCGGCCCCGCGCCATAGCGGGCATCATAACGTTTTTGGGGATATTCTTTTCGTAGGGTTTTACGGGGTGCTCTTCCCTCTCCCCTACCTCAACCAAAGACTGGGAATGGGATACACGGGTGGACAGACGAACAAAAACGGGGGTGTCGAACTGCTCACTGAGATCAAACGCCAGCTTGGTATACTCCAGACATTCGGCGGAATCGGCAGGTTCCAGCATCGCAATCTTGGACGCTCTTGCGTAGTGACGGGAATCCTGCTCGTTCTGAGAGGAGTGCATCCCGGGATCGTCGGCAATGCAGAAAACCGCACCGCCGTTAACGCCAATGTAACTGTCGGTGAAGATAGCGTCTGCCATTACGTTCAGACCTACGTGCTTGCAGCAGGACATCGCGCGTCCCCCGGCGATAGCAGCACCGATCACCGCCTCTGCCGCAACCTTTTCATTAGGTGCCCATTCTACGAACACCTCTTCAGCAGGATAGGTTGCCATATGTTCGGTAATCTCGGTGCTGGGCGTTCCGGGGTAGGAGGATACGAACTTGACGCCTGCCTCGTACGCACCTTGTGCAACTGCAAAGTTACCGAGTAACAGTTTTTTCATAGATAGTTCCTTCTTTCTATATGTGATTACTTAATCTGCTGAGCGACCAGGCTCTCGCCGCAATAGATCTCTCTGAGGCGGGGCTTTTCGATCTTACCGGTGGCATTTCTGGGCACTTCTGCAAAAATGATCTTACGGGGCCGCTTGTAGCGGGGCATGCCGATACAGAAGTCGTTGACTTCCTCTTCGGTTAATGTATGCTCGGGTTTGATTTCGATGATAGCGGCAGCAATCTCGCCCAAACGCTCGTGGGGCAGACCGATTACCGCCACGTCCTTCACCGCATCGTGACGGCGAATAAAGTTTTCGATTTCTACAGGGTACAGGTTCTCGCCGCCCGTGATAATAACGTCCTTCTTGCGGTCCACCAGATAGATGAAGCCTTCATCGTCTTCCATAGCCATATCGCCGGTGAGCAGCCACTCGCCGTGGAGCACCTCTGCGGTGGACTTGGGATCGTTGTAGTAGCATTTCATAACGCCGGGGCCTTTCACACAGAGCTCGCCTACCTCGCCCTGCTTCACGGGCTCTCCGTTCTCGCCTGCGATCTTCACCTCCCAGCCGTAGCCTGCCTTACCGATTGCACCTACCTTGTGGATGTTTTCCACGCCCAGATGAACGGCACCGGGACCGATGGACTCGGACAGACCGTAGTTGGTATCGTACTGATGATGGGGGAAAATATTCAGCCAACGGCGGATGAGAGAGGGAGGCACGGGCTGTGCGCCGATGTGCATCAGTCTCCACTGATCCAGCTGATAGTCACTCAGCTTGAGATCGCCGCGGTCAATGGCATCCAGAATATCCTGTGCCCACGGAACCAGCAGCCATACGATAGAGCAATGCTCCTCGGATACCGCACGGAAGATCCATTCGGGTTGAGTACCCTTCAGCAGTACGGCCTTGCCGCCCACCAGAAGAGAGCCGAACCAGTGCATCTTGGCGCCGGTATGATAGAGAGGCGGGATACAGAGGAATACGTCCTCGTGGGTCTGACCGTGGTGTGCCTGCTCGCATCTTGCGGAGTGCAAAAGCGCACGGTGTGAGTGCAAAATCGCCTTGGGGAAACCGGTGGTGCCGGAGGAAAAATAGATTGCGGCATCGTCATCCTCGGTCAGCTCGACGCCGGGATGCTTGGAGGTGCAGAAACGGATCATACCGTCGTAGCTGTCTGCAAAGGCAGGGCAGTCCTCGCCTACGTAAAACATATCGGTCACCTGAGGCAGGCGATCGCAGATCTGTTCCATACGGCCTATGAACTCGGGACCGAAGACCAACATAGAGCAATCCGCCTTTTCCAGGCAATACTTGATTTCATCGGCAGTATAGCGGTAGTTCAGAGGCACTACGATAGCGCCTGCACGGAGAATACCGAAATAAATGGGCAGCCATTCAATGGTGTTCATCAGCAAAATGGCAACCTTGTCTCCCCGCTTGCATCCACGGGTGAACAGAAGATTGGCAAAACGGTTGGCTTTGCGTTCAAAATCCATCCAAGTGATTTCACGGCGGAAGGGTTGTCCGGGCTCGGGTTGCATCAGCGCATACTCACGCCAAGTGATGCGCCCCTTGGGATCAAATTGCGGATTAATCTCAACCAATGCCGTTTCATTTGCATATTTTTCGGCATTTTGTGAAAGAAGATCGATAATGGTCATAGGTACTCCTTGAAATCTGTTCAGATCAAAATCATAAGTAAATAAATTAATAAAATATTATATCACACCTGTGAAATGGTGTCAATATATACGGAGCGAAAATGTGAAAATATACATCATTTTTACGGTCTATTGGGATATAAACTCCCCCAAAGTCCTCAAAAAACTTGCAGGGTTCATAGTGACCCAAAAGTCCCTTTCCATGCGATTCGAAATCCAATGCACACAAAACCTATTTTATTGAAAGTATTGAAAAAAGACGATTATTATGCTATACTACCATTAGTAGCATTTCATTCCAAACTACCGATTCCCAATGGAGGTGTTTTTCACTATGCGTTTTACCAAAATTCTATCTTCGGTGTTATCTTCGTCGATGATGCTGGGTGCGGTTTCCTCTCTCCTTGTCGCTTGCAATAGCGGCAAAGACTCCGAAACTACCACTACTACTTCAACTACAACCACCACGGTTACCACCACCCAGACCCCCGACTCTCCTCCCAACATCCCCGTCTCCGACGAAGGGCTGATGCTTTGGTATGACTTCAAGGACGGCAAGGCAAACGATGCTTCCGGAAACAATCAAAACGGCAGCATTTACGGCACGATGGACACCGTTGCAGGCGTTCAGAACGAGGCGCTGTTTTTCAGCGGCGGCTACGTAGATCTGCCCGACATTGATTTTTCCAAAGTCCAAAGCTTCACCGTTTCCCTTTGGGTTTGCCCTTTGCGCGCCACCGACAATTCCCGTGCGTGGGTGTTCAGCTCCAATACCCAAAATTCCTTTGCGCTTCTGACCCCATCAGGCGATAAAAAGACTTACGGTACTATGCTGAAGCTGAGCGGAGCCGACAAAAAGGTGCACTCTCCCAAGCGATTCGGTCAAAACGTCTGGAAGCATATCGTAGTCACCTATGATGCCGAAAACGGCCGTACCATCTCCCTCTACGAGGACGGCGTAAAGCAGGACGCCTCCAAGACGGGCTTCAAATTAAGCACGTTGGGAATGACCAAAGAGAACAGACTCGGCCGCGCCGAGCGTGTTTCGGTCCACGATTTTTACGGCTATATGGACGATTTCAAGATGTATTCCCGCGCGCTGTCGGAGGATGAAATCGCTTCTATGGCCAATCAGGGCTTTGCGGATCTGATGAAAACAGCAGCCGAGAGCTTCTCGCTGGCAGAGTTCAACAGTATGACCCAGTTGGATTCGGTAATGCAGACGCTGAAGCTGCCCACCAAGAGCAACTTCTCCAACTTGAATCTGAAATCCTTTGAGTGGACCAGCAGCAATGCCAAAGTGTTGGCGGCAGACGGAACCTATGGCAATCCCTCCGCAGCTACCACCGTTGAGCTGAAGCTGGAAATGAAGCGCGGAAACGCCACCTGCACCCACACCATTCCCGTAACGGTAAAGCCCAAGGGCACCATCACCCCCGACAGCTTGGAAATCGCCACCTGCGTGGGCAACTGCCCCACCCTGCCCAAATCGGTTTCGGCAAACAACGGCAGTGCATCCCTTGCCGTGGAATGGGAAGCTCCTACTGCCGATCAGTATGCCACTCTTTGTGCCACCCCAGGTGCCTTCCAGGTAAATGGCAAGGCGGCTGACGGCACGGCAGTTTCTGCCACCATCGTGGTACGCGAGAACCTTTTCGAAAATCCCCTGATTCTTCCCTCCTCCCCCGACCCCTATATCACCTATCACGAGGGCTATTATTACTACGTAAAAACCTCCTCGGGCAAGATTTGCATCGCAAAATCCCGCCGTCTGCAGGATATTGGTGCTGCTCCCCTGATTTCCGTCTGGTCTGACAGCGCAAATTATTCCGAATACTGGGCACCCGAGCTTCACTATGTGGACGGTTGCTGGTACGTTTATTTCGCACCCAAATCAAAGGCGCTGAACAGCCGCCGTATGTTCGTTCTGCGCTCCACCGAGCCCGACAACGCCCAAGCCCCCTACGAAATGGTGGGTCAGATGGGTCCTACCAAATATAACGAAGAGACCGGCAAATGGGAGCTCAATTCCGCACAAGATATCTACGCTCTGGACGGCACCGTGTTGGATCTGGGCGAACGGAAATACTTCATTTATTCCGCCCATAAGGCCAAGGGTGTAACCACCCAGCAAATCTTCATCAACGAAATGGCAGACGCCACCACTTTGATGGGCGACCGTGTAAAACTCCCCGCAGGCGGAACCCGTTGGGAGCAAATGTGCGATATCGGAGACCCGATTTGCGAAGGTCCTCAGATCCTTCGCCACGACGGAAAGGTATTCGTTCTCTACTCCACCGATATGTCCAACTATCAATGGTATCAGATCTGCGCACTGTACGCAGATGAAACCAGCGATCTGCTGGATCCGAACAGCTGGACGAAAATTGAAGGTCCCCTGCTGAACAAATCCCTGAACCCCGACGACGATACGCTGGCTCCCGGTCACGCCTGCACGGTCAAATCCCCCGACGGCAAGGAAGATTGGCTGATCTATCACGCATTCTCGGGCAATACCCAAAGCTTCAGCGGTGAGCAGGAGGCACGTTGCACCCGTGCGCTGAAGATCGAATGGGACACAAACGGTATGCCCGTTATGGGCAATCCCGTTGCCTATGACGTGCTGCAAACTACGCCTTCGGGCAGCTCCGACGGAACCATTGCTTTGAGATATGAGGCAGAATACGCCATCAGAGGACAAGGCACGCAGGTAATCAAGGACAGCCTTGCGGCAAATAAGCAGAGCGTTATCCTGTCCGCATCGAAAAAGTCCACCCTCACCTTCACCATCAACGTCCCCGAGGATGGCAGATACTTAATCAGCGTACTGGGCAGCGGCGTTTACAAGAGAGGCGCTTCCCTGTTTATGACGGTGGACGGTACCGAATATAAGCTCAGACAAAATATGGTTCGTCTGAACTCCAACGAAGGCTCCAAGGCGATGGGAGATATGCGCGGCATTCCCTCCGGTCTGTACGATTCTCCCAACGGAGAGGGGCTCTACCTGGATCTGACGGCAGGCAGCCACACCTTCGTGCTCACCGCCGGCGACTCGGATAACTGCGTGGACTACATCTACCTCCTTTGCGAGAAGTAAGCATCCACCTTCAGTGTACAGCGCACGCTGATAAATTCCCATAAAAAACGGACACATCATTTGGGTTTCCCCTTATGATGTGTCCGTTTTTGCATTTTATCTCACTTTTTTCTTCATCCGCATGATGACGACAGTCCCTGCGCCTGCCACAAGCACCACGCCGCCTGCCGCGAGCACGATCCAGAGCACGGGCGAGCCCTGCCCATCGGTTTCAGCGGGAGCGGTGACCGCAGCCTTATAGGTTGCCTTGAGAGTGATCGCCCCATCGGGCATCGTCAATGTCAGCGCCATTTGGGTGGGATCGGACAACGTGGCGTTGCCGCTCGTCACCACCCAACGATCGAACGTATAGCCTGCGGGAGCGTCAGACGCGGTCAGCGTGAGGGTGCCCCCCGGCTTGGCATAGGCGACGCGCTCGCCACCCAACACGGCATAGCCGCCCTCTACCGTCACGCCGTAGCCTACCGGCTCGTAAAGATAGAAGGAAGACGGATCGGAAGTATAAAAGTTAATGAGGTCGCGGCTGTTGTAATTGAAGGAATAGTTGCCCGAAAAGAAGGTGAAGGCCCCTTCTCCTTCAATGGTGAGCGGACGGCCGGTATCTGCCAGCACAGCCGCAATGCCCTTGCCCGCAGCGGTCATATCCTCGTACGCAATATACCGTTCGCCGTCGCCGATCAGCCAGCCTCTGCCGGTTTTTTTGAAAACCCATTCCTTGCCGATGCAGTTGGCATAAGCAAGGCTATCACCGAACAGCTCGGTCTCCTCCAGATCAAAGCCGGTACGAACACCGGTAGAGCCGTTTTTCGTGACCTCTTTGGCAAGCATAATCGATGCGTGTTTTTGGGAAACGATCAGGTATTTGCCGCCGTCCTTGATCTCGTCCACGGACGTGATCTTGCGGTAAACGGGATTGGTTTTATCAATGTTGAGAATATTCTCGATAGGAGTCCCATCGCTGACCGAAGTAAGCGTCACGGTTTGCGGAGAGGGATACACGTCGGGATTGGGGGTGTAACCGCTTTCATCCTTGTACGCATTGGCAATGCCTGCGGATTTCAGATTGTGCTTGCCCTTTTGATCGTAGCGGGTAATCGTGACCTCATCGTCGGATACCGTGATATAGGTCATCGTCATAGCATCGTCCTGCCCGTTCTCGTTGGAATAGTAGCCGACGTAGCCTGCGTTCAGGTAGGTGAATACCAAAGTCTTTTTCTTTTTGCTTGTATTCGAACCTTGCCCGACGAGAATGGAATCTCCCTTGGCAAGATAAACCGCCGCACCGCCCAGATAGTCATCCCAGCCGTTGGAGTGATTATGACCGTACAGATATATGATGTTCAATCCCTTGCGCCCGGCCTCATTGAGGACGTCGAAAAGATAGTGGGCATATTTGCCGTCACCGTCATAATAGGTACGCATGGAATAGTTCAAGCCCAGATGGGATACCACGAAAATAGGTTTGTCATAACCCACGGCAAGCTTTTCGTTCAGATAATCGATGAGATTCTGCGTGGTGTGCTTGACGGTATTCTCGTCCGAGTTGTACCACATATAATCGTCTTCATTGATGGCAAATACGCCGTATTTACCGTGGTCGGGATCGTTGTTTCCGCTATTACACAGTCCGTTGGTGCCGATGGCGGTATCGTGGTTGCCCTGCACGAAGACGTGATTGGAGGGGGCGAATTTTTTCACCGCCGAGCGCAGTGCAGAGACACCGCCCCTGGTGTCGGTATATTCGTAGTCGTAGTCACCGCAGCAGATAAAGCCGTCCGCTTTGGTAATGCCGTCTTGCTTCATAGCATCCAGTATAGTGGAAACGGTGCTTCGACCTTTCAGATTGCCGTCTTCATTTTGAAAGTCGGAGCAGGCAAGGATACTGACGGTATTGCCGGCAGCCTCCTCCGCTTGCACGGCGGGAGCAAGCCCCAGCACCATTGAAATCGATAGCAATAATGCGAAAAACAGCGAGAGTTTTTGACGGGATAGCTTCATAACGGTTCTCCTTGGTATGACAAATGGCTTATGCCTCAACGTGCATTTTCGCAAGAACGAAATATCGGTTAATGCTTTGTTATTGTAGCACATTTTCACGAACAAATCAAGGTTTGTTTTTTCATTTTCAATCGTCTTCGTAAACAACGGACAGAGTCAGTATGACTGTTACTATTGCGATCAAAGAGGCCTTCGGGAAAGAGAGTGTAGTCCCGGAAATTTCCTTTTGCCCACGAAAATGCAAGAAAAGCAAAAATTGAGATTTAACGAGACTATAGCCTTAGAGTTTCTGTAAAAAATGTACAAAATGTGCACTTCAACCCTTGATATTATGTGACATTTGTGGTATGATAAGGTTATGTTATATAATCCAATTTATAGCGATAGAATTTTGTTTCAAAGTTTTACTGCATTCTCAAGAAAAGGGGTATATGTTATGTCATTGGAAAGAATCATACAATATGCAGCGCAGATACAAACAATCGAAAACAGAATGAATCGGGATAAATATGAAGAGATTGCAGAACTGGATAAGCAAGTGGAAGTATATAAATCCGAAAGCAATCAAGTTTCCGCTTCATTGACTAAGATTAATTCCGATATTAGAACGGTCACTCAAGAAATTGCGAACAGTATTCACGAATCCTATATTGACCAAGCATATGAATTTAAGAGAATCAACTAAAATTTACTCTTGTTTCGATTTCCAAGTAACTTGACAAGGTCTGATCTTCCATCAGAAGCAGCAAAGAATAAATACGTTAAATCAATAGAACGGAGAATGTATTATGCCAAGATTTACCGATACAGATTACAGAACCGGAGAGAATTTTCAACTCTACAAAAAAGAATTTGAAACCCTGATTGAGGGAAAAGAAGTGTTATCCCCCTATATTTTCTTTGAATCACCCAACCAGAATACCGTTTTCTTAGGCATGGATTATTCCAATAAATCTCATTGTTTGTTTATTTCCCCCAATCAACATGTACGGATTGATGATGAGGCTATAAATGCCTATATGAACGGCGAGGAAGGCAATTGGTACTGTGATTTCTTCGTTCCCGTCAGAAAGTGGGACAATTCCTATCTGCCTGAATCTCGCTATACATATGGTGAGCTGATTCAGACTTATGTCCTCGCCGCAATGAGTAAATTTTCCGAACAACATAAGGGAAAGATTACCCAAAAGCTAAACGAAGCCAAGGAATTAGCCAAAGCACACCGAATGGAATCGAAACCTCGCAATAAATACAATTTAAAAGTGTACGAAGAGTGGGGAGATTATTTGGATCAGTACATCCAAAAGTGTACTGATCGGTTGAATTGTTCCTACGGATTACTGATTTCGTTGCATACGGATTACTGGCTGAATGGCGATAAACTGCCGATTCAATATGAATTAACCAAAATCTCCACAGAAAGAATAATAACCGAGCAAATCAACAGCCATCCCGTAATCCCCGGTCTGTGGGATACTCGCAATCAACCGATCTGCGTGGGATTTGTTCCCAATGCGTACACTGCCACTGCAAGTGTGAGAGACAAATATGCTGCGAAGCGTGACCGCCAAAGCATTGATTACTCCGGTATCATTCACCCTGCATATTATTTATTCGTAAACGAGGACTACGAGGAAACAGAAGCAGTTTTTCTCTTCGGCAGTAGAATTTTGTGGAAAGCCTCCCTTCGTATTGGCTATAAGGATCTGTACGAGCTTGCATTATCCAATATGATGCAAGAAAGCGGTAATTACAACCTATTGCGCGCTCATTACCGCGCTATACTGTATCAGGTTGTCAACGGAAAAGATTTCAAAGCAGGCGATGTTATCGTAAGATTTGAAGACGTGCAAAAAGAAGTAACAAAGGTCTGCAATCAACACTTTTTCAAACAAATCCAATATACCTGCTCCGAAGTTGACGAACCAATCTTTGAAAGCGGAACTTGGATCGAAATCGCAGCAGAATTCTTAAACGTGGTAAAAACCAAATCCGAAATGACAGCGGACACTTTAGGCTATAGCCCCAATCTTCCTTTATCAACCGCTGCAGATATCTTTACCAATTCCGATCCGATCAGTATGGTATTATTGTCCACAGCCAATGGTACCGGTGCCTTCCAACAGTTGATCAAAGTAACCAATGATACAATGCTTCACGCACTTGCACAGATCGGTAACAACTTTATCAACGCTTCTGACCGAACCGATTTGTCAAGCATATGCTTCACCTCGGGGGAAACAGAAAGCAAGCTGGAGAAGAAACCCTTATATCCGTACGATGAGTACGAAGATAGAGACATTACTGGAAGTGTATTCTGGAGTCTTTGATTACTGAAGGCGTCCCGGGCAATTCCCTATTGATAAATATGCACCCTGAACCGCAATGTGTTTAGGGTGCATATTTTAAATCAGTACCCGCCCAATAATACCGCATTTCCCACGAAATCACCCCGCCGCCCAATTGGGCGGCGGGGTGTAGTCTATTCAGTTTAGCCAAGGAAGCAACGACTGTTGAGTCGCGAAAAGCTCGGCATTTTCCAGCACCACATCGGACTTTTCACTCTTCTAGCCGTACAGCGCCTTTTTCAGAAAAGCGACCTGCTTTTTCAGATCGGAAACTTCCTCTTCCAGGGCATCCGTTTTCTCCACAGCTTGGGTAAGTGCGGTTCGAAAAGCGATCTCTTTTGCGGGAGACATAGGGCTTTCTTCTGTTCGATTTCCAGTCCTTCCAGCAGCCAGCGAAGATGTTGCTTTGTGAGGGTTTTCGCTTCGGTCTCATTCCTCGGCCAACGGTATCTCCCGTTTTCCAGCCGCTTTACAGGAGCAAAAAGCCGTCTCCTTCCCAGTAGAGTCCTTTCATTTTGCGGCTGTTCTTACCGCAAAATAGAAACAGTGCTTTGCTGTAGGGGGAAAGCTGCAGCTTACCGTTTACGATCTCTGCGAGACCGTCTATTCCTTTTCGCATATCCGTGTAACCGGTGACCAGATATACCGTGGTCGCCTCTGCCAGCTCGTTTAACATTTCAGTGCCCGAATCAGCGCTTCGATGGTTTCTATCGACGTTCCGTTAGCGATCTCCACCAACCAATCGCCTCTATGGATTGTAACTGCTGCCTTGGCAGGCTCATTCATCTGAGCAACCGGCACCGGCACCGGCACTTGCTCGCAGAGCTTCTCCCGCACTCTCCGCAAGACGCGGCATTGTTTGGCGGGTACGTTTGTTCATCCTGTTTCCAAGCGCCGTTGGAGCAAACGATCGTGTTCGGAAACATTGTATTTTATACAGAGATTTTTATTTTTTATCTTGAAAATATGACCTTTT
>JAFTMF010000043.1 GCA_017452565.1 Clostridia bacterium | reverse complement strand
GGATGGGATGTTCGATACAGTTGCCAAGGCAACTGTATCGAACTCCCGTAATTCGGCTTTGCCGAATTACAACTTTTCTTCAAAAAGGGCCCTAACGTATCCTACTCTTCCACGCGCTCCTCGTAGGTGAGATAGGCAAGGGGATCGATGAGCGTATTATCCTTCGTCAGCTCGAAGTGGAGGTGAGGGCGTTCTGCCTGCTCCACAAGAGCAGAGCTTCCCACAGCTGCGATAAGCTGACCGGCGCGCACCGATGCGCCTACCTCGATGCCGTCAGGGGTTGTATCGTCCAGATTGCGGTAGATAGACACGTAGCCGTCGCCGTGGTCGATTTCGATGGTGTAGCCCATCAGCGCATCCTCGTAGGCGGCAGAGATGGTTCCTGCAGCGGCGGCCACCACGGGCGCACCTGCTTCAGCCTCGATGTCAATGCCGGTGTGGATGCGGTAATCCTGCATAGTCAGGCTATAAGCGAGCGCTTCGGTATCGTGAACGCTCATCAGATAGCCCTGAACCGGCTGGGTCAGCTTGAAGGGCTGCTTCTCGGGGACGGGAGAAGGAGTGGTTCCCGCATCGGTGCTGGGGGAAGTGGTGGTGATGACGGGACGAGTGCCGGTGTTGGGGGTGGTAGTGGTAGCGGCTTCCTCTCTCTGACGGGCGGCCCCAACTGCCACGGCGAGAATGAGAATGGTGACGGACAGCAGAATGGTCCCCACAATCAGGGTGAGACGAAGTGCTTTGTCGGAAATACGAAAAGACTGATTCATAGATATTCCTTTCTTGCTTGTAAGCGTTTTGTGCTGTTAGTTTGACCCTTGTGGGGAAAATTATACACCGACTGTGAAAATTATTCTGCTGAAATCAGGCGGAAGGACTTGACGATTTTATGGAAATCGTTTATAATGAAGAGAGAAATCTATCAAAATTATTGATTGAATCAATCAGGAGGGCAAAATTATGATTCTCGTAACAGGCGGAACCGGTTACATCGGTTCTCATACCGTAGTTGAGCTCCAGCAGAGCGGCTACGAAGTGGTGATTGTGGACAATCTTATCAACTCCAAGGTAGATGCACTGGAGAAGATCGCGGCAATTACCGGAGTAACTCCCAAATTCTACGAAGCGGACGTTTGCGACCGTGAGGCGCTGGTGAAGATCTTTACCGAAAACAAGATCGACGCAGTGATCCATTTCGCAGGTCTGAAGGCAGTAGGCGAGAGCGTCAAGAAGCCTCTGGAATATTATAGCAACAACATCATCGGCACGCTGGTTCTGCTGGACGTGATGAGAGAGTACGGCTGCAAGCAGTTCGTCTTCTCCTCCTCCGCGACCGTTTACGGTGCCAACAACATCGCTCCCTACACCGAGGATATGCCCACTTCTGCTACCAACCCCTACGGTCAGACCAAGTTTATGCAGGAGATTATGCTGAAGGACATCGCATTTGCCAATCCCGATATGGGCGTGGCTCTGCTGCGTTACTTCAATCCCATCGGCGCACACGAGAGCGGCCTGCTGGGCGAAGATCCCAACGGCATTCCCAACAATCTGATGCCTTACATCTGCAAGGTTGCAGTAGGCAAGCTGCCTCAGCTGAACGTCTTCGGTAACGATTACGATACCCCTGACGGAACCGGCGTGCGTGACTACATCCACGTAGTGGATCTTGCCAAGGGTCACCTTGCCGCACTTCGCTATCTGGAGAAGCAGCCCGGCGTGCTGACCGTAAATCTGGGCACCGGCAAGGGCAGCTCCGTGCTGGACATTGTGAATGCTTTCGAAGCCGCCAGCGGTGTGAAGATCCCCTACGTGATCGCAGACCGCCGTCCCGGCGATATCGCTACCTGCTACGCTTCCACCGGTAAGGCCGAGGAGCTCCTGGGCTGGACCGCCGAGAAGTCTCTGGAAGAGATGTGCCGCGACAGCTGGAACTTTATCAGCAAGAATAGCTAACAAAAAAATGAAACAGTCAAAGAGAATACAAACAATCTATGAGGATTCACTGCAGAAGGGTCTTCATGCTTTGCCTACGCACTATCATTTCGATATACATAAGGCGGCAATCGAAAAGTACTCGGATCTTCCGCGCTGGGAGAAGATCGCGCGTTCTACTGCCTATGCGATCGCAAATCAGGATGTGTTGATTGAACCCTTTGACAAAATTATCGGACGAACCTACTACGCCAATGAGAAACCCGTCGAAAAGCGTGATCCCGATTTCGATTTCTGGAAGCTTATATGGCAAACCGTTGATGAGAAAATACCGCAGTATTCGGGATTTGCCAAATACCATCTGGTGCTTCATGGCAGTGTAGGCCATATTGCGTGGGACTGGAACCGCATTTTGAAGCACGGAACGATAGATCTGCGCGAGCGTCTGGAAAACGGACTGATTCGTTTTCGGGGTGATGCTAAGGCAGAAGAGTTTTTTAGTGGCGCGCTCATTATGCTGGATGCGCTGGATGCGTGGAACGATAAGCACGTGACCGCACTGGAGCAAATGGGCAAGACCGAGGAGGCCGAGATCTGCCGCCGCGTTCCCCGTTATCCTGCGCGAAGCTTCCGTGAAGCACTGCAGTCCTTCTATATGCAGCATAACGTGATTATGAAGGAAGCTCCCTTCGGCGGTAACAGTCCGGGAAGACTGGACTACTATCTGTGGCCGTTTTTGGAGCGCGATCTCAAGGCAGGCGTCTGCACCCTTGAAGAAGCAGAGGAACTGATCGAAGAGCTTTTTCTTCGCATAGATGAGAGAATCCATTGTGATGACGGATGGGGCGAAACCATTGTCGTCGGAGGAACCCATCCCAACGGAACCTCTGCCGTAAATCCGCTTTCCTATATTATGATCCGGGCGCATATGAAGAGTAACAATACCCATCCTCTTCTTTATCCGCGAATACCTGCCGACTGCCCGCAGGATTTTATCGATCTCTGTGCAAAATATGTCAAGGACGGTCAGAACCGCGCACAGCTGGTAAGCGATCCCGCTATCATGGCGGCGCTGACCAAGAACGGCGTTTCCGATACCGATGCCGCTAATTATTACTGCGGCGGATGTATGGAGGTGGGCATTCAGGGGGCAACCAGCGATCTACTGTTCTCGGGATGGCACAACATTCCCAAAATACTGGAATTATGTATCACGGGAGGAAAATCTCTCACCGACGGAGCAGTAATCAGAGGCAGAGACTTTAGATCTCTGTTAGATTTTGAGACTTTCGAGGAATTCTATCATTATTTCATCAGCGAAAGCGATTATTTCCTGACGCTTTCCTTGAAGTACTTGGATTTTGTAAGTGAGATTCTCGATAACGTGCGTCCGCTATATCTGGTTTCCGCTTTGATTGACGACTGTATTGCCCGCGGAAGAGCAATGCACGCAGGCGGCGCAAGATATCACGACTACGGCGCTGCTATTTTGGGGATTCCCAATGCGGCGGACTCACTCTATGCCATCAAACGCGCAATATTTGAAGATAAGATCTGCTCAAAAGAAGAGCTGATGGATGCGCTCTCCAAAAATTTCGAGGGCTATGAGGCTCTTCGCAAAAAACTTCTGGCGCTGCCGAAATACGGGCAGGAGCACGAAGAGGCAGATGCCCTTGCCAATCGCCTGTCTGTAGATCTTGTAAGATCCTACCGCGCGTATGTAAACCGTTTTGGCGGTACGAGCAAATTTATTCTGCTTACCTTCGTGTGGGTGCCCGAGGCGGGCGCGGAGCTGGGGGCAACCCCTGACGGAAGGCTGGCAGGCGTACCTGTAGCGCAATCTATCACGCCGCAAAGCATGTCCATGACCAAGGGAATCACTGCGGCTATCAACTCTTGTACAACACAGCCCTTTGACCTGTTTGCAGGCGGAGCATCTTCTATGTGGGATCTTGATCCCTCGTGGGCAAGCGAAGCGGTCATCAAGGGGCTCTTCACCTCCTTCTTTGAGCAAGGAGGACAGATGTTCCAAGGAAATACAACCGACGTCGAGGAGCTGATCAAGGCGCAGCAGAATCCCGAAGCGTATCCTCACCTGATTGTTCGGGTTGGTGGATATTCGGCAAGATTTGTCTGGCTGAACAAGGCGCTTCAGAATGACGTGATTAACAGATACCGTCACAAATCATAGAGATTTCGGTTTATATGGGGAAAATATTCGATATACAAAGAATGTCGGTCCACGATGGACCCGGCATCCGTACCACCGTCTTCTTGAAGGGATGTCCCCTTCGCTGTCTGTGGTGTCACAACCCCGAATCCCAAAGCTTTGATACCGTCATTGGATATAATCCTGAAAAGTGTGTCAGATGCGGCGATTGTGCGCAGATTTGCTCTGCTCATACGGTGTTGGAGGGAGCACATAGATTTGATCGCTCCCTCTGCACTGCGTGCGGAAAATGCGCCGATCTGTGTTTCAATCACGCAATGCTGGCCTCGGGATACGAAATGAATGCGGATGACGTCATACGGGAAGTGCTGAAGGACCGAACCTTTTATAAGACAACCGGGGGCGGTGTTACGTTCTCGGGCGGAGAACCGCTTTCTCAACCTCGCTTTTTGTCAGAGCTGCTCTCTAAAGCGAAGGCGGTGGGACTTCATACGGTCGTAGATACCTCAGGCTTCGGAAAGCGTGAAACCATTTTGGAAATCGCGCCGTACACCGATCTGTTTTTGTGGGATCTGAAGGAAAGCAGCGAAGAGAAGCATCTTGCGTATACGGGAGTTTCCTCTCTGCCCATCCAAGAGAATTTGCGTCTTGTCAATGCGCTCGGAGCAGCGGTTATTTTGCGTTGTCCAATCATTCCGGGACTGAATGACAGAGAAGATCATTTGGAGGGGATTGCAACTACCGTAGCGGAATTTTCCTGCATCCGAGCAGTAAACATTATGGCGTTTCACAAGCTTGGCGACGGTAAATATACGGCGTTTGATATGAAAAACAGGACACTGGATATTCCTGCTATGCAAAAGAGCGAGGCAAAGCGCATTGCAGAAGTGCTTCGTAAAAAGATAGCTGAGAAAACCGACCGCCCTATTCCCGTGGAAGTGTGAGTTGCTTTATCAGCAAGAATAGCTAGGCCCTTGGAGGGACTTCTTTCAAGAAGTCCCTCCAAACCTCTTCAAGAACTTTTTTAATGCCCGCAAGAATGGCTAAGCCATTCTTGCGGGCATCTTTGTTGTGTAAATTTTCGTGGTAGGGACGAGCAATATTCATCGAGTCCCAATTATTCCAAATGAATTGGATAATCACCGAATCCCATACAACACGAAATTTCATTTAACGTGTAGCGTTGCATTTCGATCGTAGCAATCAGAATACACAAGCAGGTATGATAGAATTCGTTGATTTCATAAGTCAACCCCAAAGACTTGTGCTTAGATTTCTTTTCGATTACAAGTTTGGATGCGATCAGCTCATCAAGCGCAGTTCGTAGCGTGCTCTCATCAACTCCTAATTTTTCTTGTATTTCTCCGAAGCTGATATCACTCATAGATAGAATTGCCAAGCAAACGAGCAAATTCTTCTTTTTCGACAAAGCCGGTAGAAGTGTTTGGGCAAATTCGACGGTATCTTGATTGATGTTTTCAAAAAAATCCCTTGTCAGAATCGCTCCATAGCCATTTCCGGATAGCAAAGATAGTCCGTTTTCATTCGAAATGTGAGTCGGGCAATCGTGGATTTCTTCGGTTCCACCTCTTAAATTCCCATGAGAAATACCGTGATGAGCATGCGCGAAAACAGTATGCGCTTCTTTATAGGATTCTGCACTCATCTGCGGATGCACGGCCACCTTACCAAAAACTTTGCTGTGGATATCATTGTAAACATAGCCTTGCCCATAATAAAGAAAATCAATGCTTGTGCCGAAATAATCTGCAATCAGCGGCAGAGTTTGTATGTCGGGTTGAGACGTGTTGGTTTCCCACTTTGAAACTGCTTGGGGAGATACGTTCAGTGCGATTGCTAACTGTTCTTGTGTAATGCCTTTGCTCTTTCTAAGATCAGCAATATTTTTAGAAATATTGATTTCTTTCATAATTATATCGTCCTTTCCGTCTATGTTGCACCGTGAGCTCTTTGGTAGTGTCTAAATTATAGCACAAGAAAAGAGAGAAGTAAACAACTTGTTTGGCTTGCGTATCAACCGTTGGTTGTTCGAAATGGTTACATACAAGTGATAGTTGTTTTGGAAAAGAGGAGATGAAGAGTAGGGGCGTTCATTGAACGTCCGCTTCAAACGATACGCACCTTCCTCACCTTGGCGCAGACCGATTGACGGGCGACCAATGGTCGCCCCTACGGGTGTGAGGGAAGCGTTTCACGAGTGTGGTAAAATTACAAAAAAATCGCGGCGCAAAAATTGCGCCGCTTTTTATGAAGTTTTTGAAGGATTCCAAAGGGAACTTTTTTCAAAAAGTTCCCTTTGGCCGGCGGAGCCAATCGTTACTCCTCAATCGCTGCCTTTTGGGTGTTGATATCGTAGAAGATCTTGGGATCGAACTTGAACTCACGACCGTAGGACATGAGGCCGTTCTGTTCCTGCTCTACGTCGTAGAGCTGGGTGTAGCAGAATGCACAGCAGTCGGGGTTGTTCAGCATCGCTTCGGTCAGACCCTTGTAGCGAGCGATGAACTCTTCCTCGGTCTTGGGTGCGTTGCCGTAGCCCCAAGCGCCGCTGCCCAGGGACCAGCCGATTCCGCCGTATTCGGAGATGAAGAAGGGCTGTCCGTACCACTTCTGACGGTCACGGAAGGTCTCGTGAACGCCCTTGCCGTTGTGCTCGGTGTAGGTTTCTACGTTCTGATCGTAGTCGTGGATATCGTAAATGTCGGTGTAAGGACCAACGTGGAAGTTACCGGAGGTGTCGATGACGGGACGGGTGGGGTCGATTGCCTTGGTCACCTGATAGGTGAGCTTAATCAGATCGTCGGACTGACGTCTGCCTTCGTTGTCCCAAGTCTCGTTGAAGGGACACCAGCCGATGAGGGAAGGATGGTTGAAATCGCGCTCAACGCTTTCCATCCACTCGGGGAGCCAGTTGCGGATCTCGCCGATATCCCAAGTCTTGATCCCCCAGTTGCCGTGCTCGCCCCAAACCAGATAGCCCAGCTTGTCAGCCCAGTAGAGGAAGCGAGGCTCGAAGATCTTCTGGTGCAGGCGTGCACCGTTGAAGCCCAGCTGCATAGACAGAACGATATCATTCTTCAGCGCTTCGTCGGTGGGAGCGGTGTAGATACCGTCGGGATAGAAGCCCTGATCCAGTACCCAGCGGCCGAATACGCTCTTGCCGTTGATGAGGAATTTTCTGCTCGTCAGCGCAACCGAGCGCAAACCGAAGTAAGAGGTAACGGTATCGTAAATCACGCCGTCCTTCTCAACGGTGAGCTTCAGATCGTACAGCTTGCCGTCGCCTACTTCCCACAGATGCTTTTCCATAAGAGGCAGATTGATCACACAGTTCATTGCGTTCACTACGGTAGAGCCGATGCCCATAGGCACGCCGTTGTAGAATGCTTCGGCAGTCACACGACAACCAACCGCATAGTTGTTCAGCTGAACGGTCAGCTCAGCGGAAACGGTCTCAATATCGGTAACAACCTTGTAATTCTTCACGTAGTAGCGATCTACCGCTTCCATAAAGACGGTCTGCCAGATACCGGTGGTACGGGTATAGGAGCAGCCTGCGGAGTAGTACCACTGGGACTGCTTACCAACCGGTTGATGTCCGCCCTTGGTATCATCCTCGGCAAGGAGCACGATGGAGTTGCCATCTTCCTTCAAAGCGTCGGTGATGTCAACCGAGAAGGGAGTGTAGCCGCCGCGGTGCTCGCCTACGAACTTGCCGTTTACCCAAACACGGGCGAAGTAGTCAACCGCACCAAAGTGAACGAGGATGGACTTACCCTTCCACTCAGCAGGGATGTCCAGATCGCGCTTGTACCAAACGGCGTTCATATAGTCCACGTTGCCGATGCCGGACAGAACGCTCTCGGGGCAGAAGGGAACGGTAATTTCGCCGTCCAGATGCTCACGCTCGTAATACTTCTTAGCGAAGCCCACCATTGCGTTGTCGATTTCAAATTCCCATTTGCCGTTCAGGTTTACCCAAGGCTCACGCACCAGTTGAGGGCGAGGATATTCAGGTCTTGGAATGTTCATAATGTACCTCCGTACTTCCTGTCCTCTGACAGGATTATTAAAATTCTACCGTCATTATACCAAACTAAAGTGCAATCTGTCAACCAATTCGGAAAAAGTCAAAAATTTTCGGCGAGGTGCGCAAAGCGGAAGTTCGATTTTGGGCGGTTTGCACAAGTCGGAACAATAATAATCGTACAAATCCAATTTGTAAAAATGGATTAACAATGCAAACGAAATTGTAATTTTGTAAAAATAATTGTAATTTTATTATAGAATCGTCCGAATTAGACGATTTTACAATTGATTTTACAAATCATTTGTTCTATAATAGGTTCATCATTGTGAAAAAAGAGAGGTACCGCGATGGACTCGACCAAGCCCATGAAACTCCCCAGGGCCAGATATTTCGACAAAGATATGTTCTACGATATATCCACCCACATCGTTGTCGAGGATTTTCCTCTGCATTGGCACGACTTTTACGAACTGGAATTTGTATGCAGCGGACAAGCGGTTCAGGTGATCAACGGAACCGTATATGAATCAACACCGGGCACTTCGGTACTGCTGACCCCCGCCGATTTCCACAGTTACCGACTAATTCCCGGCAAGGAACCGCCGGAAATGTTCAACGTTAAGTTTTCCGATCTGATTTTGCCGGAACAGATACGCACCGAGCTGTGCTCCCTCAAAGGGCCTCTGGTCTGTTCTACTCCCAAAATCAAGCCCATTTTAGACAGCATTCTGGAAGAATACCAAAGAAACGATCACGGAAGAGATCAGTTCATCCGTGCAGGTATCACGCAACTATGCATACTGTTGCTGCGCAGCGGCAGAGATTGCGGATTTCTCTCCGATGCGATGGATTTTAGCACCAGCTCATCCATTCAGCAAGCCGTACTGTACATCCGCAACCACTACCGCGGCCCTATCACCGTGGAAGAAGTGGCAAAGGTGGTTCATCTCACCCCCAACTATTTCAGCGAATATTTCAAAAAGCAAACCGGCATCAAGTTCTCCTCTTACGTCCAAAAAATGCGGCTTGAGTTTGCCGCCAGCCTGCTGCAGATGTCCGATCTGTCGGTGAAGCAAGTGGCTGACGCATCGGGCTTCAACAGTGCAGCTTACTTTTCCAATGCTTTCAAAGAAAACTTTGGAATTTCACCGGAACAGTTCAGAAAAAATCATCTGAATACCCGTCCGAATGCGCAATAAAACAAGAGGAGATCCCATATGATCCGAACCAAATACAACAGCGCTCCCTGCATCCGCAAGCTGGAGCGTCCTGTTCTGACGAAGGACGATATCCCTTATAACGCCGCGCTGATCTTCAACGCAGGCGTTGCCAAAATCGGCGATGAGTACGTGATGCTCTTCCGCAACGATTACGGCGACTATGACCAGCAGATTCTGCGGGGAACCGATCTGGGTCTCGCACGATCCAAGGACGGTATCCACTGGACAGCCTCCGATAAGCCCTGCTTTGCTATGCGGGACGAAGAGATCGGCAGAGTGTACGATCCCCGTCTCACTGTAATGGACGGCAAGTGCTACGTGTGCTTTGCAATGGATACCCGTCACGGCATCCGCGGCGGCATTGCCGTTACCGAGGATTTTGAAACCTTCAACATTCTCTCTCTGTCCACTCCCGACAACCGCAATATGGTGCTTTTCCCCGAAAAAATCGGCGGCTATTACGCCCGTCTGGAGCGTCCGATGCCCATCTATTCCCGGGGCAGAGATCGCTTCGATCTGTGGTACAGCGAATCCCCTGATCTGAAGTTTTGGGGCAACTCCAAGCTGGTGATGGGCGTAGAGGACGTACCCTTCGCAAACGATAAAATAGGCCCCGGCGCACCTCCCATCAAGACCGACAAGGGCTGGCTGATCGCCTTCCACAGCGTCATCCGCGACAACGAGCGTGGTAAGCACGGCTGGGAGGATCGCTGGCAGAAGTGCTACTATGCCGGCATCGCACTACTGGATCTGGAGGATCCCTCCAAGGTGATCGGTATGTACAAGGAGCCTCTGATCGCTCCCGAGCTGCCTTGGGAGACCGAGGAAGGCTTCCGCACCCACGTAATTTTCCCCGGCGGTATGATTTTGGAACCTGACGGCGAAGTGAAGATCTATTACGGCGCCGCCGACACGGTAGAGTGCTTGGCAACCGCAAACGTGGACGATTTGATCAAACTTTGCTTGGACTGAGACAATATGTAACGAAAAGAAAACAGCAGGCATAGTCCTGCTGTTTTTAGGTCAGATGCAATTCGGTTAATTCTTCGAATACCTGTAATTCAGAAGCTCATCGCATATAGAAGTAAATACGAAACCGCATTTCTCGAACAATCGAATAGATGCGATATTGTCTATGGCAATAGAAACTTCAATAGAGTCAAAAGAAATTGGCAATACACCACTCAGCAAGTCAGAGATAATTTGTGTACCGATGCCTTGACAGCGATAGTTCTCGAAAACAAGGAGTGAGATATACAATACATCCCGTTCTAATTCGATATGAAGAGAAGCACATAATTGGTGGTCTTGAAATATTTTATAGTAATAGACATTTTTAGCTGAGGAAACGTAGTTCCAAAAACGTTCTTTATCATAGTTAAGAAAAATAGAAGCAGACGGCTTATCCAATTCAGCACATATCATAGGAATAGATTCATCGAATTCGTCTGCCAACAGCTTATACTGAAGAAGTTTCATTAGACATCCCCCTTCTGAGATCCATTATAACACATAATGACAAGAGAGTCAATAGATTGCTGCAACGGCATAAATGTAAACGATCAAAGAACTACGTACAAGGCATAGCATCACATCCGTCGCTTACTGCGGAAGAACCTACGGTTCTTCCATCGCGTCCATTCGTAGAGAAGGCATAAAGAAAAACCAGACTGATAGTCTGGTGTTTCTTTATGGCTCCCCCTGTCTGGGCTGCAGACGCGACTACGTCGCTTACTGCGGAAGAACCTACGGTTCTTCCATCGTGTCCATTCGTAGAGAAGGCATAAAGAAAAACCAGACCGATGGTCTGGTGCTTTTTATTTGGCTCCCCCTGTC
>JAFTMF010000042.1 GCA_017452565.1 Clostridia bacterium | reverse complement strand
TTGGACTCAGCGGTGGACTGGACAGTGTGTCTGCCGCGCGAATTTTACAAAGTGAGGGGCACGAGGTGGAAGGTGCGGTTCTGCTCATGACCGATCACTCCTCTTCTGCCGAGGCGGAGATTGCCGCAAAAGAGGTGGGAATCCCCCTCCACGTCATAGATTGCAGAGAGGATTTTCAGAAGATCGTCATCGGCGATTTTCTCGCTGAATACCGCCGTGGGCGCACGCCCTCTCCCTGCACCGTCTGCAACCGAAACGTGAAGATGAACTATCTCCATCGCTACGCCATAGAGCACGGCTTCGACGGCTACGCTACGGGGCACTACTGCAAGATCGAGCAAGGCGAGAACGGCAGATTCGCTCCCGTGGTGGCGGCAGACCGACGGAAGGATCAGACCTATATGCTCTGGCGTATGACCCAAGAACAGCTCTCCACCCTCCACACGCCGCTGGCCGATCGGATGAAGGCCGATCTGCGGGCAGAGGCGGCCGAGCTGGGGCTCACCGCCGCAGGTGCGGGGGAGAGTCAGGACACCTGCTTCATCCCAGAGGGAATGAGTTGCAGAGAGTATCTTGCCGAGCATATCCCCGAGGATCTCTCCGGCGACTTCGTGGACGCCGATGGGAAGGTGCTGGGACGGCATCTGGGCATCCAGTATTACACCGTGGGACAGCGCAAGGGATTGGGCATTGCGCTGGGCAAGCCTGCGTTCGTCACCAAAATTGATCCCACCGCCAAAACCGTGACCCTGCAGTTTGCCAAGGACACCTTGGCAAGGCGCATCACCATCACCGACCTCAACTTCGTGGGAGACGAGCCCCGTACCGAGGGCGAGCTGAAGCGATTGGTAAAAATCCGCTACGCCGCACCTCCCGTTCCCGCAACCATCCGCTTCGAGGGAGAGGTTGCAACGGTGGAGTTTGACTCCCCCGTCCGCACCCCCGCACCCGGACAGTCGGCCGTGTTCTACGACGGCGACAGACTGGCGCTGGGTGGGGTGATTGATACGGTGGAGTATTAACCCCAATCGATTGAACTGCGCTTTCATCGTCGAAGGAGCTTTTCACCGTCAATCGCCTTGGTAGCAGTTAACACAAATCCACCTCATTAGCATGTATCCCCCTCGTTATACGGGATGTGCTGATTGAGGTGTTTTTTTGCGCAAAAAAAAGAGACAGTACGGATTTCTCCGTACTGCCGTAATAGCTTGAACAAATCGGGATGCTCTTTTAGCAGACAGAATGTTCTGTCCTTGCCGCATAGGCATTCGCATTAGAATGACGAATTCATAAGATAGGTGAGTATATACGCACCAAGACGAAGGAATCCATAGATAGCAAGTCCAAGTGTAGTTAACACAAGTATATTCCGAATCAAATGATACCAGACACTTTCAACGACTATCTGAACGTCAGATTCCGAACTATCTATTGTACTATTCCCAATCAGTCGGTTATTGAGTTCATATTGTTGTCCGTTTGCCTCAATTCGTTTCTGATAATCAAGATCTTTGATTAATAACTTCAATTCATCGCCGGCAGCTTCGTAACTCTGTATGCAATTTCCCAATTCATCATACACATACACACATTGTGTCCCTGCTTCATACCTGCGCAATTCTCCGGATTCCCCACAATAAATATAGCTGGAACTTGCAGAGCGATAACGAATGCAATACACAAGCGCTCCTGTTTGATCGTATTTGCAGATTGAATTAAAATCATCATCCAACGTGTATATATTAGTGCCATCAGATGCAATCCCGCGAATCTCCGTGACGAATGGGCTCTTGTAATACACTTCATTGAAAACACACAGCCTGAACATTATAAAAAAGAACAACAAGGCACAGGCAGGGAGTATTGCAATAATCCATCTGAATTTGAACTCATTGGATTTGGGGCGTTCATTCAACAAATCATCGAGCATTTTATCCATATGCATTTGGCTCCTTTATGGGTTCACCGTCTCCAGCAAAATCGGCTGGGCGCACTTCTCCAGCGATGCCTCGGTGGGCTCTACGATGTGAACGCCCTCCCGTACCCCATAGAAGCGGAGGGTCACCGAGGGCGGCACGCCCTCTTCCCCTTCGTCTACCGAAAGGACGATGTCAAAGGGCACGTCGGGGAAATCCCGCTCCATCTGCTCCTTCCAGCGGATGAGAAGCAGCAGTCCCGCATTCAGCAGGACGGGGATGGAATCGTCCATATCCAGCATCACCTCGTTGCAATCCCACTCCAGCGCGGTGAGATCGGCAGACGGCAGGATAGACTCGGGAAGGATAGCATCGGTGAGCGTCCAATAGGGCGCGCCTGCCTCCGTTTGCCGCCGGCAAATGGGATAGCCCGTCATCATAGGCGTGCTGATCGAAGGACGGTCATTCAGCAGGTGGTGCATAGAAGTGTTGCAAATCATAAATAATCCTCCTTGACAATCCTATCCCATAAAATAATACACGCCGCCGCCGATGGCGCCGCAAAGGAGCATCACCAAAATCGGGCTGGGCTTCCATTTGCGGAGGGCTACCAGCGCCGCCGCAAAGAGGACGAGGGCGATGGGATTGAAGCCTACGATCCCCTGCCCGCCAAAGAGGGCAAGGAGCAGGATGGACAGCGCCGCCGATGCGATCAGCGCCACCACCACGGGACGGACGGTGGAGAGGATATTCTGCATCACGTTCAGCTTTCGGAATTTGTTATACAGCGCCGCCAACAGAGTCACCAGAATTAGCGAGGGAGTGATGCATCCCAGCGTTGCCACGATTGCACCCCCAACGCCGTGCAGCCGCACACCCACGAAGGTGGCGGCGTTGAGGGCGATGGGGCCGGGAGTCATCTCGGCGATGGTTACCAGATCGGTGAACTCGGCAAGGGAGAGCCAGCCGTGATGGTCCACCACCTGGGCTTCGATCAGCGGGATGGCAACGTAGCCTCCCCCGATGCTGAACAGCCCGATTTGGAAAAAACAAAGGAATAGTTTCAGTAGTTCCATAGATGATATAAAAATTTGATCGGCGACACAATGGCCGCCCCTACCGGAAAATACAAAATCGTTCGCACAAATAAAACCCAACAGCCGACGAGTATTCGTCGGCTTTTTTGAAAGTTTTTGGGAGGGCGCTGCAATTCGGCATAGCCGAATTGCCAGAGTTCGCCCATATGGGCGAACTCCTTGGAACCTTTTTTCAAAAATGTTCCTAAGCGGGGGGCAGGGGAGGAACCCCTGCAAAAAGTTATTTCTTCCTGACAAATCCGATCACAACGCCCAGGATGGCGGCTGCGAGGATCACAAGGATGACGCTCAGGTCAATGTAGGAGACCAACACGAAGGCGGCTGCCATCAGCAGGA
>JAFTMF010000006.1 GCA_017452565.1 Clostridia bacterium | reverse complement strand
GAGTGATTTTTCAAAAAATCACTCCCATAAATGCACTCTGCCCTGCAAGTATTTGCAGGGCTTTTTTGAAAGTTTTTGGAGTTCCAAGAACCTTTTTTCAAAAAGGTTCTTGGCCGCCGGAGGCATTCTCACAGCCGTCTGCCGGCTTCCTCGATGTAGGCGCGCAGATCGGCGCTTTGGATGAGGTGCGAATACTTTTCGATATACCGTTTCAACGCCTCTCGATTGATCGAACGCGGCGTATCTCCCACACGGCGACGGAAATTATCTTCCAAAATCAGCCGCAACGATGCATCGTCCAGCGCAATCCCCGGAAAACGGATACCCCAAATCTCCTGCTCCTCAGTGGTGGTGAGGAATCGGTACACAATGTCGGCGATTTCGGGTGAGCCCTCGTTCTCGTCGCAGGTGTCGGTGCCAAATCCGATTCGATGGGCATAGCGGGTGAAGTACTCACGCCAATACTCAGGATCACGGGCGAAGGCGGCGTACATCTCCCAGCCCGGCGTAATGTCCACGTTCAGATTGGGATATTGTTCCAACAGCCATTCCAACCGATCGGGATCATCGCCGTGGAAATAAAAATGGGCTAAGGTCACCTTCAACATAGGATGTCGGGAGAGCACCGTCTCCACCTGCTCAAAAATCTGTGCCTGAGTGGGATAAGTGCCGTCGCCGTAAAACCAGCCCCTTTCCACGAACTCATCGGACACGTACTCCCGCATCCAGAAATGCCCCGGATCGGCTACGTGCCACACGATGTGCGTCCCATCCCGCTCGATGGCGGCAAACCACTCCTCGTAAAGCTCGTCCGCCATGGATCGACCCAGCTTGCGGATCTCGGTAGGCTTGGTTTCCAACATCTTAACGCCATCGAAACCCATCTCCATCAGCTCCCGATACTGCACCTCGGGAGCATAATCCGCCGGCATAGAAGGCGGGACGGGTACTTCGGGATAGACAATACCGCCGTGGATGTACAGATGGGGCAGCTCCAGCTTGCAAAGTGCCGCCAAAATGTTGTTGGATACGTCGGTCTGATACTCAGCGAGAAAGGGGACGGCGCAAATGTTCAGCGAAGCGAAGCTACGGCTGTCCAGATAGGCACGGGTGGACTGCACGAAGTCCTGCCCCGCGCCGTTTTCCAGCCCCAGCAAGATATGATAATGTCCGTCCAGAACAGAATGATTGTAGTGCATAAACGGGCTCCTATTCTCCATAATTCTTAGCCCTGCAAGTATTTGCAGTGCTTTTTGAAAGTTCTTGAAGGGTTTTGGAAATATCTCTTCAAGAAGTTTCCGGAAGCGGGTGTGGGGCAGCGCCCCACTACTCAATTCACCAAATTCTTCGGGCAACCGTCCAACCACGCTTGCAGATTAGAGCATACAATATCGAGCAGGCGCAGACGGGTTTCCAGCGGCGCCCATGCCACGTGGGGAGTGATGAGGAGATTCTCCACACCGCAGAGGGGGCAATCCTCGGCCATAGGCTCTTTTGCCACCACGTCCACAGCAGCACCGCCAAGGTGACCATTGCGGACAGCATCGGAAAGGGCTTGCTCTACCACTACGCCGCCGCGGGAGGTGTTGATAAAGTATGCGCCTTTTTTCATCGTGGCAAAGGCTGCCGCATCAAACAGACCGGTGGTTTCTGCCGTCAAGGGCGTATGACAGGAGACGACATCCGCCTTGCCAAGGAGCGTTGGAAGATCCACGAAGGTGACTCTGCTATCCTCTCGCGGGGTGCGGGTGTGCACGATGACCTCCATTCCGAAGGCGAGGGCGATGTTTGCAACCGCACGTCCGATAGAACCGTAGCCCACGATGCCCAGCGTTTTGCCGTAGAGCTCGCAGGTAGGATATTCAAAGATCGAGAAGAAGCGGGAACGCTTCCAGCCGCCATCCTGAACGAAGGTATTATACTTGCCCACCTGATCGCACAGCTCCAGCAGCAATGCAAAGGTATGCTGAGCCACTGCCATAGTAGAGTATTCGCCTGCATTACAGACGTCGATCCCCTTTTCTCTTGCGTAGGCGGTGTCGATGTTGTTATAGCCGGTGGCAAAGAGTCCGATGTACTTCAAATTGGGTGCGGCATCCATTTCCGCTTTGCCGAGGACGGTTTTATTGCACAGCACCGCATCGGCATCCTTGATTCGCTCTGCCGTAAGGGCAGGATCGTTGTCCTCGTAGAACACCACCTCGCCAAAGGGAGCAAGATAGGCGGCAATATCAATATCGGCGGCAGAAAAGACCGTACCGCTGTCGGTAAACACAATTTTCATAGCAAACCTCGTCTATTTCCGTTAATCTTCTATCATTATACCCTTTTTTCAACAAATATGCAACCGCTTTTTTGTGGTTCTTCACGAATTTATGAAAATTTGAAAAAATTATAAAAATGAGTTCACAAACGTTCAAAAATATGTTATAATAAGATACAATATTATGTTCGGGGACAGACCGCCCGGACTCCGAAAGGGAAGGTACAACAGTATGAAGGATTTATTCGGCGATCTCAGCGTCATTGGTATGAAAGGCTGCGAGGAATTCACCGCACAAGTCAACAACTATCTGAAATCTTGGCGTGGTTCCACCGAAACGTTTATCGTGGATTGTGAGTGCCCCCGCTTTGGTAGCGGCGAGGCCAAGGGACTGCTCCACGAATCCCTCCGTGGCCATGACGTCTACATCATCAGCGACGTATTCAACTATGGCGTTACCTACAAAATGTACGGTCAGACCGTACCCATGAGCCCCGACGATCATTTTGCCGATCTGAAGAGAATCATCGGCGCTATCGGTGGCAAAGCCCGCAGAATCAACGTGATTATGCCTATGCTTTATGAGGGCAGACAGCACAAGAGAAGCTCCCGCGAGTCTTTGGACTGCGCATATGCACTGCAAGAGCTGGTCAGCATGGGCGTTACCAACATTATCACCTTCGACGCACATGACCCCCGCGTACAGAATGCTATCCCCCTTCACGGTTTTGAAAACGTACGTTGCACCTATCAGATGATCAAGGCATTCATCAACACTGTGGATGACATTGATCTGGACAACCTGACTATCGTATCTCCCGACGAGGGCGGTATGGGCAGAGCTATGTATTACTCCTCTGTTCTGAAGCTGGATCTGGGTATGTTCTACAAGCGCCGCAACTATGCGGTGATTATCAACGGCAGAAACCCCATCGAGGCTCACGAGTATTTGGGCAAGAGCGTTGAGGGCAAGGACGTTATCATTGTAGACGATATGATTTCCTCCGGCGACTCTGTGATTGAGGTAGCCGAGAAGCTGAAGGAGCGCGGCGCTAAGCGTATCTTCACCTTCGCAACCTTCGGTTTGTTCTGCAACGGTCTGGAGAACATGGACAAGGCTTATGAAAAGGGCCTGATTACCAAAATCTTCACCACCAACCTGAACTATCGCAGCGAAGAGGTTCGCAACCGCCCTTGGTACGGCGAGGTAAATATGACCAAGTTTGTCTCCTTGATCATTGATACCCTGAACTATGATGAATCCCTTTCCGGTCTGCTTTCCCCTGCCGCCAAGATCCACACCTTCGTGGAAAACGCCAAGGCACAGGGCAAAATTAAATAACCTCGGCTCCGCCGGCTTAAGACCCCTTCTTGCCAAGAAGGGGTCTTAAGAATCCCCCAAGAACTTTTGGGGAAGTTGTCGTTTGGGCGGTCTGCGTTTGTGGGGAACGTGTGTTTCCTTTCACTTTGCGGACTGTTTGGACGGCTTTTTTAGTTTGCTTTTTCTACCTTTGTAACCAGCACGGTGATGTCGTCACTGCGGCCTCTCTCGGCGAGGGTGCGGGCGTGGATTGCGCCTGCAATTTCTTGCACTTGCTTATCGCCGAGTGAGGCAAAGACTTCGGGGAGCCAAAGCGCTTCCTCCAGCGAGCCTGCAACACCGTCTGACACCTGCAGGACGATATCTCCTTCCTGCAGAACCATACTCACCTGCTGAGCGTTGATTTCACGGGTGAGGCCGATGGGCATACTGTGGACGTCTACCTTGTAGATATTGCCTTTACGCAGGACGTAGGAGGGGCAGGCGCCGCATTTGACAAAAGATGATGCGCCTGTGTAGAGGTCCACTTCTAAGAGGTCTACAGTGCAATGGCATTCCTCAGAGCGGCCTCGGATGAAGTTGGAGAGTAGTTTTAGGGTCACCGTTTTGTTATTGCCGGCTGTGAGGAGTTTTTCCAAAAAAAGTGCCGAGATGCCTGCTGCAGAGGCTGCTGTTCTGCCGCTTCCCATCCCATCGCAAATGAGGGAATAGCTAAGTCCCACTTGCGAATCGAAGGAGCGTGCGGTATCGCCGCTCACCGGTTCGCTCTCCTTTACGCTGCAGGCACGGGCGCCTGTGAGCTTGAGCTTTTGACGGCTTTCGAACTGCATAGACACGCTCTCGCCTACGAATTTGAAAGCGGGATCGGTGAGGAGCAGACCGGTTTTCTCCTCCAATTTCCCTCGTAGGGTTCTGCCGCCTCCGGGGATAGTGGCAAGGGTGACTCCTGATGCGATGAGCAGTTTCTTCCGTGTTCCCCACGCACCACAGCCTACGGCTTGTATGCCTTCTCCCCGAATCACCGAGGAGAAGGATTTGCGCAGATCCTCGTCCGGTGTCAGGCTACCGTCATCCGCAGCCGATTCCCGAAGCAGTTCGGACAGTGCTTGATAATCCAGCGCAAACAGCTCGGATCGATCTCGCAGAACTACCGTTTCCACGTGCCGTGCCACCTCCCCGCCGATTTCGTCCAATATCTCGTCGATCTTTCGGCATCGCTCCAAGAATCTTGGCGGCAGCATCGTTCTGCAGGGCATTCCTTTGCGGGGAATCTCCTCCGCTAAATTGCCGAGGGCTTCATTCGTGGATTCGTATTCATCCTGCCAGCAGATTTTGCTGCGAGCGCACTTTTTACAATGTCTGCGAAAGACCGCTTCGCAGAGATCCCGCATCTCGCCTGCACCGGGACTGGCAAGATCTCTTGAGAATTTCAATAGCATTGTGGATAACTCCTCGAAAGACAGCGACAGACGTTTGAGCCGAGCCGCCTCCATCACCTGCCGATCCGCTTCGGTAGGCTCGTCGGGGGGAGTGGATTCGGGAAAGAGCGCCAGCTTTCCCAGCAATCCCGCCCGTGCGAGGGGAATGAAAATCAAGACCGCAAAGAGCAGGTTGCCCAGTAGCGGCAGACTCTCCCAAAAGCCGGTCTGCCAGATGGTCAGCCCGCCTGTGACGGCAAAAAAGCAGAACACCGCACTGCCTGCACCAAACATCCGCAGTGCACCTGCTACAAATCCTCCTGCGCAGAAGAGCAAAGGCGACGTTCCCGCTGCCAGACCGCAGATCAATCCCAGCAAACCGCCGCGGAGCAATCCTCCCTTCAATGCCGATTGCAACGTCACGATGCAGGCGGCAATCACCGCCAGCGACAGGCCGAAGAGGCTGTGGGCAGACAGCGAATAGACTCCGCAGAAGATCAATCCGCATACGCCCGCCTCCCTGAGAGAGATTGCCAGTTTGTTCTGCAGTCCCGCCCAGAAGAGCGCTGTTGCCATCGGTGCGGCCACCACGCCGAACAGCAGACCTAATATGCCATTGTAGGTAAACTGATAGGCGATCACCTGATACAATCCCGCCAAAAACGAGGTAAACACCGCCACTACCACACGAAGTCGCAAGACTTCTCCAAACAACGGCAGCTCCTCGCCATCATCTCCCACAAATTTTGCCGAGAACAGCAAGCGTGCGCCGAACGCCATCACGAGAATCAGGGCCCGAGCAAATCCGCCTTCTCCGCTGGCCAGTGCCCCTGCTACCGCTCCCGCAAAGACAGGGATGGCTTCACTTCGTCCGGCTGCCAGCAGAAGGGCAATCCCCAGCGGATAGGAGCCTGCGAAAGTAGCGGCTCCTTGAAACAAAAATCCTGCTACGCACCAGAACACTCCCATCCCTGCCCGCTTGCGCAGCCGTGCCGCATCCTCCTCATCCAGCAAAACCGCAGGCCTGCCCATCAAGGCACTTACCGTGGCATCTGCCTTTTTCTGCAATAAATCCATTTTTTCCTTGGCAATACTCCGAAAATCCATTATCTTATCTTCCCTTTCCGTTCTGTTTCAAAAAGGCACGCACAAAGCGGCTTGTCCGCGCTCGCTCGTGTCTTTCATTTTCCTTTTTCATTATACAAAATGGAAAATCAAATTTTGGTCGACTCACGAAGTCGAAGAGCTACTGATTTTGGCTATCGGATTAAGACTTTGGCAAAGGCTGTCAACCACAGGCGAATGGTGGGGAAAGATGCGGACAAAACAAAATGCCCCCGGAATCCATCCGGGAGCACTTTGTATGTGAATCGCTTTGCGCAGAATTATTCAGCGTCAACTACGGGTTCTACAACCTCTTCAACAGCCTCTTCAACAACCTCTTCGCAAACCTCGTCGCAGGTGCAATCGCACTCGCAAACTTCGTCGCAAACAACGTCGTCGCAGCAGTCGCAATCGCACTCGCAAACTACTTCAACTTCTTCAGCCTTAGCAGCCTTCTTAGCAGCGATCTTGTCAGCAACAGCGGTCTTAACAGCCTTAGCCTTCGCAACAACCTTTTCCTTGTTCTTCAGGAGAACCAGGATCAGAGCAACGATAGCAGCCAGAGAAACGGTCAGAACAGCGATCTTAATGATAAGCTTTGCCATATTCATAATCTCCTTTTCATTTTTAGGGTAATATTATTGTAGCGAACTTCCAAGAAAATGTCAATAGATTTTCGTAAATTTTATTGCCTTTTTTACAATTTTATACTATAATAAGGGTACAAAACCATTTCATAGCATAGAAAGGAAATTTCTGTATGAATTTGAACGGACTGAAAATCAATTTTCTGGGAGACAGCATCACCGAGGGAGTAGGAGTGTCTTGCAGCGAGAACATCTATTTGAACCTGCTGGCAAAGGAATACGGCTTTACCGCACGCAACTACGGTGTCAGCGGTTCCCGCATTGCCAACCAGCTGAACCCCGGCAATCCTGGTGACCGTATGGAGCGCTGCTTCGTGACCCGTATCGACGATATGGATCCCGATGCTGACGTCATCGTTGTATTCGGCGGCACCAATGACTTCGGTCACGGCGATGCGCCTTTGGGAACCCCCGAGGATCGCACCGTCAACACCTACTACGGAGCCTGCTACTGCCTCTGCAGGGGTCTGATCGAAAAATATCCCGGCGCAGAGATCGTGATTATGACTCCCCTTCACCGCTGCAACGAGCTGAATCCTCGCGGCGACGGCTGGAAGGCAAGGGATTACGGAATTTTGTCTACTTATGTAGACATTCTAAAAGCGGTTGCAACCGAATATTCCCTGCCCATTCTGGATCTGTGGAGTGTTTCCGGCATTCAGCCTTGTGTGGAGGCTCATCGCCTTGCCTATATGCCTGACGGACTGCATCCCTGCGACGCCGGCCACCGTCGGATCGCAAGCCGACTGGCTGCTTTCCTGAAATCGCTGTAAACGGCATCTATCAAAACCGCCCTATCTGCATATACTGCAGATAGGGCGGTTTTCTGCGCCCACTTTACCGCGCCCCGGGCGCAGAATGGAGCTGTTATGTGTTCAATCGCCGCTATTTATCGGATCAATCCGCAACGAAACGTCCAATCTCTGTCTAATGAGCTCGACATCATACAATCAATGAGTGATAAGCTAACCCATCGCGGTCCCGATGATCGAGGCATCTGGCAAGACGAATACGTAAGTCTCGCGCACAATCGCCTCGCCGTTATGGATCCTGCAGGCGGTCATCAGCCTATGACTGCCGTCTATCAAGGTAGACATTATACAATCATCTATAACGGCGAGCTATATAATACTGATGAGTTGAAAACAGATTTGATCGCCAAAGGTGCACAATTTCAAACACATTGCGATACCGAAGTATTACTATGGAGCTATATTCATTATGGTTATGACTGTCCAAAGCACTTTAACGGCATATTTGCCTTTTTGATCTACGATCACACAGATCACACACTATTCGGGGCACGTGATCGATTAGGTGTCAAACCTTTTTATTATTGCAAGCATGACAATCGCTGGTTATTTGCATCCGAACCCAAAGCATTCTTTGCACATCCCGGCGTACGTCCTAAAATCAACCGCGAAGGCCTTTGGGAACTGCTGTTCCTATCTCCCGTAACCTTAGAAGAGTCTGCGATATTCTGCAATATCCATCAACTGGGAGCAGGAGAGCGGATTTTACTATCTCAGGATGGAGTCAAACGTGACTTCTACTGGCGCTTGACAGCAAATTCTTGCGATGACAGCCTTCCACAAGCTGTGGAAACCACCCATGAGCTGTTGAAAGACGCTGTCCACAGACAAATCCGCAGTGACGTTCCGCTCTGTACCTTCTTATCCGGCGGACTTGACTCCTCCATCCTGACCGCGATTGCAGCACACGAATTGTCATCTGAAGGTAAAACGCTCTCCACATATTCCTTTGAATACGAGGGAAATGACGAGAGCTTCCAATCCAGCCTTTTCCAACCTCAAAAGGACGATTGGTATGCGCGAGCCTTGGCAAAAGATCTCTGCACCGACCATACCGTCCTCACTATCCCTACCGATGCGGTTGCGAATCTCCTTCCGGATGCTGCGATCTATCGGGATCTCCCGGGGCAGGCTGATATTGACTCGTCTCTGCTATGGTTTTGCCGTCAAGTAAAGAGAAAACACACGGTAGCCATCTCCGGCGAATGTTCTGATGAAATATTCGGCGGATATCCTTGGTTCTATCGTCCGGAGATGCTCCACCGTAACTTTTTCCCATGGGTTCACAATCCTTTTGCCCGAGCGAACCTCTTCCGATGCGATATTGTACGACCTACCGAAGGTTTCGCTCATCTTTCATCTCAATATCACACATTTCTAAACAACTGTCCGGTAATAGATGGAGAATCCGAAGAAGATCGCACTGCTCGGATCGCTACTTGCTTATCTGTGAGCTTTTTTATGCAGAATTTACTACACCGCAAGGATCGGATGAGTATGGCGTCTGCACTTGAAGTTCGCGTTCCCTTTGCAGACCATCGCATCATCGAATACGTTTACAATTTGCCGTGGTCCTATAAATTCCACAACGCGGTAGAGAAATCATTGCTGCGAGAGGCCTCATCCGGTCTTCTTCCCGACTATATCTTGCATCGCAAGAAATCTCCCTATCCTAAGACTCATAATCCTGTCTACGAAGATCATGTACGCAATTCTCTTGCTAAAGAACTTACTAAAGACACCATTTTTACTGCACTCTTAGATCGAAATGCTATCCATTCATTCTTAGAAGGCGAGAATACTACGTGGTTCGGCCAACTGATGGCTCGGCCGCAGCTCATTGCGTGGCTATTGCAGCTTTCCGCATGGCTATCACACTATCCTGTTGAAATCTCGTTATGATATATCAAAAATCGCCTCACAGTATGTACTGTGAGGCGATTTTTGATTCAAATATTTGATAGAGAACTACGAATTAGTCCTTCATAATTGCTTCACCACAAAGGAGGAAAAGCAGCTTTTGCAGATCATCATTGTCGCTGTATTCCAACTCAATTCGTTTTGCTCTCGCACCTTCGACGATCTTTACCTTTCTGCCAAGGATTCCGCGAACTTTCTTTTCCAGTTCGGCCGTGTAGTCGACGCCTTTATTGGTCTTATCAACCACATCTGCCGCACGTTCAGCGCGCGCATTCATTCTGCGCACAAGATCTTCCACTGCGCGAACCGAATATCCCTTATCAACCACAGTAGCAGCTGCCACTTCAATATCCGAGCGATACTTGAGTCCAAGCAGGGCACGGGCGTGACCGGCAGAAATAGTGTCTTCGGACACCATTTTCAGCACGCTATCCGGCAAATCGAGGAGTCGCAGAGAGTTGGTAATCGTACTTCTGGACTTGCCAACCCGTGATGCAACCGTTTCCTGCGTCAAATTATACTCGTCAAGCAGTGCTTTGTAGGCATAACATTCTTCCACGGCATTTAGATTTTCGCGCTGAATGTTCTCAATCAGAGCCAATTCATCCGTTTTCTGATCATCCGCTTCGATCACAACCACAGGAACCTCGGTCAAGCCTGCCATTTTAGAGGCTCTCCAGCGTCTTTCACCTGCAACAATCTCGTACAGATCTGCAGCTCCCTTGCGTACAATAATCGGCTGAATCAACCCGTGTGTAGAGATGGAATCTGCCAGCTGCGACAGTGCTTCGCTGTCAAAATTTTTTCTGGGCTGTCCTGCTCTAGGCTGCAGCTCCGAAATTCTCAATGTACGTACGCCCGTAGTAGTCTCAACGTCCGCGTCATCAAAGAAAATTGAGTCAAGACCACGTCCAAGTCCACTTTGTTTTGCCATATTTCGCTCCCCCTGCGTTAAATTCGTTCCATCAATTCTTTTGCAACTGCAGTGTAAGCAACAGCGCCTTTGGAAGACTTGTCATAATAAATGATCGGCATTCCATAGCTGGGTGCTTCGCTGAGCCGCACGTTTCGAACGACGGTTGTTTCAAACAGCTTATCCTTATAGTAACGCTCCAACTCCGCTTTCACCTGCATAGTCAGATTCAGGCGCTTGTCAAACATCGTCAGCAAGATTCCGGTAATCTCCAAGCCGGGATTATACCGCTTTTTCACCTGTCGAATCGTCAACATCAGCTGTGAAAGCCCCTCCAGTGCATAGTATTCGCATACCATCGGAATCACAACACCATCAGCAGCACTCAGCGCGCCAACAGTCAGAATTCCAAGCGAAGGAGGGCAGTCGATCATTATGTAATCAAACTCATCCTTGAGAGGAGCAAGTTGATCACGCATCAGATATTCTCTTCTTTCAGCCGAAACGAGCTCATATTCAGCACCCGCAAGCCCGATATTGGTGGGCATCACCCACAAATTGTCAAACTTTGTTTGCAAAATCGTCTCGTGCGCCTCAGCTTTACCCGTCAAAAGATCGTAAGACGTTTTGTGATCTCCTTTTTTCGTAACGCCAACGCCGCTGGTTGCATTGCCCTGCGGGTCAAAATCGCATAGCAGGACCTTTTTGCCGCTTTTTGCTACAGCAGCCGCAATGTTGACGGCAGAAGTGGTTTTGCCAATTCCGCCCTTTTGATTGGAGAATGCAATAATTTTGCCCATTGTATACTCCTTTTCATAACACATTATAATCATAACGGCATGAGCCGTAGGATTATTATATCACTTTCGTCAACATCCGTCAATACATAATTCGAGTTTTTCTGCATTTTCTTCGTCTTCTTTCGCAGAAAATGTTTCACGTGAAACATTTCCGGCAAATGTCATTTCATCCTCAGCAATCGCTTCGAAAATGCTTGCGGCAGTAGAGAATCTCGGCCGAACCGAGCAATCAGATAATGTTTCACGTGAAACATTGCGTGATGCACGATTCGCCACCACCACGCCCGGGAACTTTGAAACTTGAATTGTAAATGAGCAAACCAAATCATCGTCAGATCGGTCAATTGAGGCATCATATCCGGATTTCCGCATCAATTCAACGGCACGCTCTATAGAATTGACAAACAATCTGGTGTCACACAGCGAAACTTTTTCAATACGCTCAGCAATCAT
>JAFTMF010000041.1 GCA_017452565.1 Clostridia bacterium | reverse complement strand
GACGAAATTGCCCAGCGGCAGGAAGGTGAGCAGCGCCATATCGTTGTCGATGAGCATATAGCCTAAGAAGTTGATATACACCAGTGCCAGCACCGACATCCGCACCGTTCCGAACAGACGGACGATTCGTCTGGCCAGTATGTAGAAGAAATTGATGTTTTTCAGTGCGCAAACCACTGCCAGCACGCAGAACAGACAGGTCAGCGTCTTCACGTCAAAGTAGCCCAGATACTTTGCATCGGGGGGTACGATCAGCGACGTGATGATCGCCGCCAGCAGAGCGGCGGTGAGCACGAAGTTTTTCTTGACAAAGTTCAGCAGTTTCATATTCGTTACCTCTTCTTGGCTGTCCACATGACAGGCCCATTTTCGCAAAAAATCGTGGGAAATCCCCACAGAATCCCAGTTTATTGTAGCACCAATGCCCCCGTTTGTCAACGGGTTTGGGGAGATTTCGGAGAATTGCCAAAAAAAGAACCGCCCCTTGGGGCGGTTCTATCAGTCTGCAGGGGTTTAATCATAGGGTTTAACAAATTCTCATTGGTTTTATTTACTTTCTGTAAATACAACTGAATTGATTTCCTGTTTATCAAGTTTAACAACAAACCAACGCTGATAAGGCAACGATGCATCAGCACGATTAAAACCTATAATACTGCGATTGCTTTCCATTTTATAATTAACATTCAACACACCGTTATCAATGTCCATACTTGTAATCTCGTTATCCCTATGATACACCGTGCTAAAAGTATAAACTACTAACATTTGGGTATCAAAATCAATGTCTAATTGGTTAGCATTATCATTGAATATTTGGTCATATTCTTCTTGATTCTCAACAATGAAAGTCAGAGTCTTAGGATGTGGATCTTTGTCTTCGGAATCCCCGAGTCTTCTGACAATATTATCACTTGCAAACTCTTCGCTTATCCAATCCGTAGCAGTATCATAGAACTCGGCATTATATTTACTGCTTGAACACCCTACCAAAAGATTGAAGAGCATAAGCACAGCCATACCCATTGCTACAAATTTTACTTTCGACATACTTCCGCCCCTTGCAAAATCTTTATTCATCACTATTATGAGACCCTGTATCAGCAGTTCTTTCAGAAACAAATATTCTTATTTCGAACCGTTGCTGTCGTTTTTCGACATCAACTTCTGCAGTTTCCGCTTCTTGCGGTAACGGAAGAAGAAGATCACGCCGGTTACAATGCCGCCCCAAACCAGCAGGTGAGGCAGATTGATGAGCAGGAAGGTGCAAAGGTCCAGGAAACCGTTGCCAACGTCCTTGCAGGAGCGGACAAAGCCCTCGGTCAGCTTTTCCCAGCGAGTCTGCTCTTCTTTCACCGGTTCGGTATACTCAATCACTTCTGCAATGGAAATGGTGATGGTGCTATAGTCCACCTGATCGGACAGCGCTCTCAGCTGCGCCATCGCCGATTCGTAGCGATAGATGACGTCATTGAGCTGACTGCGGATAGACAGGATCGCATCGGTAGAGTTTGCCTTGGCCAGCAGCTCGGTGAGGGCATCTTTTTCTGCCGCCAGCGTCTTAATGCGGCTCTCCAAATCCACGTAAGTGAGGGTGACGTCTTGGGTTTTCTCATTCTTTTGCAGAATATTGGCATTTTCTCCAACGTGGGAGAGGAATTCGTCCACCTTGGATGCAGGAATACGATAGACGATCTGCGCACTGCGCTCCTTCTTGGCAGTCTCGTATGCCGTACCGCTGATATTGGAGGATTCCACGTAGCCGTTCATTGCCGCAACCTTTGCGTCCAGATTGGCAATGAGGGTATCAAATCCCTTGGTTTCGATTTGCAGATCCACGTCACGGATCAGCTTGCGGGTGGAAACGTCCACGGTGGTATCTTCGTTGACCGTGCCGTCGGGAGAGATAGCACTGCCGAAGGATGCGGAAGTGGTCACTGCAGGCTTCTCCATCGAATCCAAGCCATCCGTGCTTCCCCCTTTGGAACAAGACACCAAGGTCAGCACGCACAATCCGAGAGTCAGTAATAGATAGAGTTTTTTCATCACGCAAACCTCTTTTCGATTGAATTTTGTAGTTGTATTTTACATTATTTTCAGCATTTTGTCAAGTACAATTTCAGAGAGTTTACAGATTTTTCAAAAAACTATTTCCGTACGATCCCCTTCACCCAATCCACCAGCGCATCCAGTCCCTCGCCGGTGCGGGTGGAGACGGGGTAGATCTCCACGTCAGGATTCACGTCACGGGCATCGTTCTCCACACGAGCGGGATCGAAATCGAAGTAGGGGAGCATATCGTACTTGTTCAGCGCCAGCGCATCGGTGGTGGAGAACATCAGGGGATATTTCGCCACCTTATCGTCCCCCTCGGGGATGGAGAGGATGGCAAGGCGTGCGCTCTCGCCGATATTGAACTCGGCAGGGCAAACCAAATTGCCGATATTTTCCACGAAAATCAGATCCAGCGCATCTAAATCGAAGTCGGGGAGGATGTGCTCGATGGACATCGCCTCGATGTGGCAGGCGCCGTCGGTGTTCAGCTGCACCACGGGAATCCCCAGCGATGCAATAGTCTCGGCGTCGATTTTGCCTGCAATATCGCCTTCGATGACACCGATCCTATAGTCCTCTCTCAGCCGAGCGATGAGAGCGGTGATCAGCGAGGTCTTGCCTGCCCCGGGAGAGCCCATCACGTTGATCATCGTAACGCCTTTGTCGGCGAGATTTTTCTTAATTTCGTTGCTGTGGTCTTCGTTCCACTCCATAATATGATGAATGACTTTGATTTCCATAATCCTATTCCTTTTCTTCTATTTCCATACTTTCAATATACGCTTCCCTGCCCGACAGCAGCTCCACCGATCGGGAGGTGCAGGCAGGACAGCGCAGGCGGAAGTAGGGGAGCTCGCTCTCCGCATTGCAGTCGATACAGCGCACCCGTGCGGGGATACGACGGAAGGTGAGCTTTGCTCCCTCGGCAAGCGTTCCCTCGGCAACAAGGGCGAAGTAAGTCTCGATGCAATCGGGGACGATGCCCGACAGTGCGCCCACCGATACGGTGAGTGCGGTCACCTTTTCCGCTCCCCGACGGGCGGCTTCGTCCAGTGCGAAGTTGACGATTCCCTGTGTGATGGCAAGCTCGTGCATAGAATCCCTCCTCTTCCGATCAATCTGATTTGATTATATCACGGAGATAGGCAAGAGTCAAGCGTAAGGGAATGATTTGGCATTTTTCACAAAAACAATTGACACGTTTCAAGTTCTATGATATACTGTACACAAATATATCCTACACATTTTGTGCAGATAAGGAGATTCATATGTTCGAACAGTTATCCAAAAAACAGAAAATCCGCTCCTTCTCGGTATGCCCCGAAAATTTTACCGGTGAAAAAGGTAAGGGCGGTATGGCCACCGAAGGTACCGGTAAAGCCCCTGCTCGTGAGCTGGGCATAGGCTGGAAGATCTCCCCCTCCGTGGTGATCGAGGCCGGACAGACCTTCACCATAGCAGACATTCAAGGAATGGGCGCCATCCGTCACATCTGGATTACCGACAGTGCTCCTGCAGGACGCCTGCTGGTGCTCCGCATCTACTGGGACGGCAGTGAGACTCCTTCGGTAGAGGTTCCTCTCAGCGATTTCTTCGCCAATGCCAGCTATACCGAATTCCGTCAGCTCTCCAGCCTTGCGGTGTGTAACAATCCCGGTAAAGGAATGAACTGCTACTGGGAAATGCCCTATCGCAAGAGCTTCCGTATGACGCTGGAGAACACCTCCCCCCAAGGCATCGTGGTCTACTATCAGATCGACTGCGAGGCAAAGGAGGTTGGAGAAGATGCACTCTACTTCCACGCACAGTTCAGACGGAGCAATCCCCTGCCCTACGGCGAGTGCCACACCATTTTGGACAATATCAAGGGTTGCGGACAATATGTAGGCACCTACCTCTACTGGGGCGTGCATAACAACGGCTGGTGGGGAGAAGGCGAGATCAAATTCTTCCTGGACGGCGACACCGACTATCCCACCATCTGCGGAACCGGCACCGAGGACTACATCTGCGGCGCCTACAATTTCGACGTAAAGGGACAGTACACCGAATTTTCCACCCCTTACTCGGGACTTTCCAAGGTGGATTCCACCGATCCCATTTACAGAGCCTGCCGCCGATTCAATATGTACCGCTGGCACATCCAGGATCCCATTTATTTTGAGCAGGATATCCGTGTTACCATTCAGGCACTGGGCTGGCGAAGCGAGGGACGCTATCTTCCTCTCACCGACGACATCTCCTCGGTGGCATACTGGTACAGCGACACCTTAGAGGATGAATATCCCACCCTCCCCGATCGAAACGGGCTGGAAATTATTTGATCCCCATTGCGTGATGTTCGCTTCATTTTCTCCGCCACCATGCAACATAGATACCAATTTTTGCAACACCGATAAAAGCAGAATTGAATCAATCGGTCTATAATGGAATTACCAAATTATTTGTCCGAAAGGAAAACGGCTATGAAAATTACATTCATGGGTGCGGGAAGCACCGTATTTGCCAAGAACGTACTGGGTGACGTTATGTGCACGCCCTCTCTGCGGGAGTGCGAGATCGCCCTCTACGATATCGACCCCATTCGTCTGGCGGAGTCCAAGCTGCTGATCGAGGCCATCAACGGCGAGATCAACGAGGGACGCGCTAAGATCTACGGCTACTGCGGCGTAGAAAACCGCAAGGATGCTCTGCGCGGTGCAAACTTCGTTGTCAACGCCATTCAGGTAGGCGGCTACGATCCCTGCACCATCATCGACTTCGAGATCCCCAAGAAATTCGGTCTGCGCCAGACCATCGCCGACACCGTTGGTATTGGCGGTATTATGCGTGCGCTCCGTACCATTCCCGTAATGGAGGGCTTTGCCCGTGATATGGAAGAGGTTTGCCCGAACGCCCTTTTCCTGAACTATACCAACCCTATGGCAATGCTCACCGGCTATATGCTCCGCTACACCGGCGTGAAGACGGTTGGTCTTTGCCACAGCGTACAGCACTGCTCCAGCCATCTGCTCCACTGCCTGGGTATGGGCGATAAGGTTGAGGGCCGTGTAGACAAGATCGCAGGTATCAACCATATGGCATGGCTCTTGGAGATCTACGATAAGGACGGCAACGACCTGTATCCCGAGATCCGCCGCCGTGCGCTGGAGAAGAATGCCAACGAAAAACATCACGATATGGTGCGCTACGAGTACATCCGCAGACTGGGTTACTACTGCACCGAGTCCAGCGAGCACAACGCTGAGTACAATCCCTTCTTCATCAAGAACAAGTATCCCGAGCTGATTGATCGTTATAACATTCCTCTGGACGAGTATCCCCGCCGCTGTGTGAATCAGATCGCCGATTGGAAGGAAAAGCAGAAGCACCTCACCGATCCCGATATGCTGAAGCACAACCGCACCGGCGAGTACGCTTCCTATATTATGGAAGCCATCGTGACCAACAAGCCCTACAAGATCGGCGGTAACGTACTGAACAACGGTCTGATTACCAACCTGGATCCCGACGCTTGCGTTGAGGTTTCCTGTCTGGTAGACGGCAACGGCATCACGCCTTGCTACGTGGGCAAGCTGCCTCCTCAGCTGGCTGCAATGAATATGTCCAACATCGGCGCACAGCTGCTGACCATCGACGCCGCTGTCACCAAGAAAAAGGATCGCATCTATCAGGCTGCTATGATGGAGCCTCACACCGGCTCCGAGCTGTCCATCGACGATATCGTTGCAATGGTAGACGAGCTCATCGAGGCGCACGGCGATTGGCTGCCTAAGTATAATTGATTGTAGTTGAGGCTCCGCCTCAAACTCCGCCAAGAACCCTTTTCGAGAAAAGGGTTCTTGGAACTCCCAAAAGCTTCTAACAGGACGGCGATATACTCGCCGTCCTCTTTTTTGCCTTTGCTCTTGCAATTTTCACCGATTTGTGCTACAATGAACTCAAGAACGAGCGGGTGTTCCTACAAGTCCCGCCTGATTTGGAGGTTTTATATGAAAAAGTATTTACTGCCCGAGTCCGGCAATTTCTACAAAGCCAATCTCCACTGCCACTCTACCGTCTCCGACGGTGCACTCACCCCCGAGGAGCTGAAAGCTCTCTATACCCAAAACGGCTACTCCATCATTGCCTACACCGACCACGACGTGATGATCCCTCACCACGATCTTTCCGACGAGAACTTTCTCGCGCTGGTAGGCTACGAGATGGAGGTGGATCAGCCCCGTCCTGCAGGTGCGCCTTATGCCAAAACCTGCCATATGTGCCTGATCGCCCTCTCCCCCGACACCGAGCGTCATGTCTGCTGGCATCGGGAGAAGTATCTCTTCGGGAGAGCCGAAAATTACCGCGAACAGGTGAAGTTTGACGAATCGCTCCCCGATTACGTGCGCTCCTACACCCACGAAGGCATCTCCGATATGATGCAAAAGGGACGGGACGCAGGCTTCTTCG
>JAFTMF010000040.1 GCA_017452565.1 Clostridia bacterium | reverse complement strand
GACGCCACCGTCTGCCAGTGCTTCCACGAAGAGGCAGGCGAAGGCAGGACCGCATCCCGATACCGCAGAGGCGGCGTCGATGAGATGCTCGTCCAGGGGATCCACCTTCCCCGCATAGGCGAGGAGGGCGAGAAAATCAGCCTCCATTTCGTCGGTGACGGCGGTGTTTTTGCAATACTGGATCATTCCCTCACCCACCGACGTGGGGGTGTTGGGCATAATGCGGATGATGGGATAGCACGCTCCAGCCGCTTCCTCGATGGATGCGACCGTTACGCCTGCCGCCATGGAGATCAGCAGAAAGCGATCCTGCCGTTCTGCCAAAATTGGGGAAAGTGAGGCTAAAAGATCACGTAAAAGATGGGGTTTGACCCCTAAAAAGATAATATTGCAGGTAGTGGCAATTTCTAAATTGGTAGAGACGGTAGCGCCGATCTGACCGGCGAGTGCCTCTGCCTTGGCGGGAGTGCGGTTGGAAAGATAGATCTCGCCGATTTTTGACTTCGCTGCAGCGATAGCAAGGGCGGATCCCATATTACCGCAGCCGATGAATCCGATTTTCATAGTAAATTCTCCTTTTTCGAAAAACTAAAAGGGTTCGGGGGAGTTGATCGGGGGACTTTCGTACATCCCGACGGGGGAATAAACGGGGGAGTTGCAGAAGAGTTGTAGGGGAGTTTAAAATCCCCCGTTTGATGCAACCAAACTCCGTAGGGGAGAGGCTTGCTCCTCCCGTGAGGCATCTCTCGCGGTATCTTGTACGCCGAAACAGGCTTTACCGTACCTGACCGTCCCCTCGGATAATATATTTGTAGGAGGTCAGCTCCCGAAGTCCCATAGGGCCTCTTGCGTGGAGCTTTTGGGTGGAGATACCCATCTCACAGCCCAGCCCGAACTCGCCGCCGTCGGTGAATCTTGTGGATGCATTGACGTAAACCGCAGCACTATCTACGAGAGCGGTGAATCTGTCGGCGTTTTCGCTATTTTCGGTGACGATGCTCTCGCTGTGACCGGTGGAGTGGGCGGCGATGTGGACAATCGCTTCGTCCACGCTGTCCACGATCTTCACAGCCAGCTTGTAATCGAGAAATTCGGTGTCGAAATCGCCCTCCCCTGCTCTTCTGCCGTGGATATAGTCGGCAGAACGGGGGCAGAGATGCAATTCCACGGGAGTGAGCCCATCGTGAATGCGATCGGACACCAACATCTTCTCCAGTCGTGGCAGGAGATAGGGGGCGACTTCACTGTGCACCAGCAGAACCTCCATAGCATTGCACACCGAGGGTCGGGAGGTCTTGGCGTTGTTGATAATGGTAAGTGCTTTGCCCAGATCGGCAAATTCGTCCACGTAGACGTGGCAGATGCCGGTACCCGTCTCAATGCAGGGGACTTTGGCGTTTTCCACGCAGGATCGGATCAGTCCTGCACCACCGCGGGGGATCAGCAGATCCACCTTGCCGATGGCAGTCATCAGGGCGGTTGCACTCTCCCGGGAGGTGTCGGTGATTAGTTGAAGGGCATCTTCGGGGAGTCCGGCTTCCTTTAGCCCCTCTCGGAGAGCGGAAACGATGGCAATATTGGAGTGAATCGCCTCTTTTCCCCCTCGCAGGACGCAGACGTTGCCGCTTTTGAGAGAGAGTGCCGCCGCGTCGGAGGTAACGTTGGGGCGGGATTCGTAGATCATCGCCAGCACGCCCAGGGGAACCGATACTTTTTCGATCACCAGCCCATTGGGACGGGTAACGGTTTCCAAACTTCTTCCCACGGGATCGGGGAGGGCGGTGACCGCAATCATGGCATCTGCCATAGCCTTCACGCGCCCTTCTGTGAGGGTGAGGCGGTCAATCATCACGGGGGAGATGGAATTCCCTACCGCTTCGATATCTTGGCGGTTAGCTGCAAGAATTGCGTCAGTGTGGGCGACGAGAGTCTTTGCCATTTGGGTAAGGGCGTGATTCTTTTGCTCGTTGGTGGCAATAGCCAGCGCGCTTTTATGGAGCGCCGCGCGGTCGAGAAGATCGTGTACGGTCATTGATTTGCCTCCTGTTTATGAAATTTCGTGCCGACGTCCTCACCCTCCACGATGCCGTAGAGGAGAGTGGGATCGGAGCCGTTGGCGATGACCATATCGGTACCGCTTTGGGTGCAAAGGGCGGCGGCATTGAGCTTGGTCTTCATTCCTCCCGTTCCCAGACTGCTTCCTGCACCTCCTGCAAGGGCGAGAATATCCTCGTCGATGGCAAAGACGTGGGGGATCAGTTTGGCGTCGGGGTGCTTATGGGGATCGGCGGTGTACAGTCCGTCGATGTCCGAGAGCAGGATTAGGAGATCAGCCTCTACGGTGGTGGCCACGATGGCGGCAAGGGTATCGTTGTCTCCCACGGCGATTTCTTCGGTGGCAACGGTATCGTTTTCGTTGATGATGGGTAGTACCCGCAGCTCCAGCAGCCGTTCAACCGTGCTTTGGAAGTTGTGACGGCGCTCGGGATGCTCCAAATCGCAGCCGGTAATGAGAATTTGCCCCACGGTGTGATTGTATTCGGCAAAGAGCTTGTCGTAGAAGTACATCAGCTCGCACTGCCCTACTGCTGCGGCTGCCTGCTTGGTGGGCATATCCTTGGGACGCGCAGAGAGTCCCAGCTTGCCTACGCCCATTCCGATGGCGCCGGACGAGACGAGGATGATCTCGTGTCCCGCGTTTTTCAGATCACTGATGACCTTGCACAGCAATTCCACGTGGCGGATGTGGAGATTTCCCGTACTGTAAGTGAGGGTAGAGGTACCGATTTTGATGACAATGCGCATAATAGTGTTCTCCGAACAAAAATATTTCTGATAATAACGTATTATAGCACAGATTTTTCGTTTTGGCAACAGGTAAAAGACGGATTTCAGAAATTCTATCGATGAAAAAGGAAAGCCGAACGATTCGTTCGGCTTTTTCAAATATCGTGATACCCCATCGTATGCAGTTTCCCTGCTGCCGGTGCGTATTTGCGAAGGGCGGCTCTGCGATACCAAACGAGTGCTTCGAACACGTCTTTTTCCACGCCCGCTCCCTTTTCGTAGCATTCGCCCAGCATATAGCAGGCTTTGGGATCTTCTTGGGCGGATTTTTGGAAATATTCGAATGCTTTCTTTGGTTCTTTTTTGACGAACGATCCGCTCAGATAGCAGATTCCCAGCTCGGTCATAGCAAAGGGCTCTCTTCGTTTAGCCGCTTCTTTGAGCAGCTTGATGCCCTTTTTGGGATTGCTGTATTGCTTCGGACCGTGGCAGTACAGATAACCTTCCATATACTGCGCGAAGGAATTGCCTTGTCTTGCCGCTTTGTGCAGCCATTTCAGTGCCTCGGGGATGTTTCGTCCTCCTTCTCTGCCGGCGTACATTGCCCCCAGCAGCAGCTGAGAGTCTGAGTCGCCTTGCTTAGCAGCTGCAGTCAGCCAATAGCCGGCCTTATCCAAATCCCGTCGGATGGCTTTGCCGTCATAATATTCTTCACCCAAAAATGCTTGCGCTTTGACGTGACCGTTCTTGGCCGCCAGCAGCGTCCAGATCATCCGTACGGCGTTTTTTTGCTTTTGGTTGGTGAGATAGACCGAGTGCTCGGCAAGATAATACTGCGCCTCAGCGTGCCCTGCAGCGGCGGCATTGAAGATCCAGCCGATTCCCTCTTTCACGTCGCCCACATCCGGAGAGGCGCATAGAAGCTCGCCCAGCTCAAACTGAGCGGTGAGATGTCCGCACTCTGCGGCTTTTTTGCGAAGAGCCCAGATTTCTTCGGTGTCGATGCTACCGGAGGAGGAATCGAGAAACAGATCGTCGGGCTTTTGCATATCTTGAATCACTTTAAGATTTTGCAGACTTCGGTATTGCAGAAAATATTCCTCGCCCGGATTTTGAATCTCTTCGTTGTCTACGGTGACAATGGGGATGGTGGTGGGGTCGATGGATGCCCAGTCGAACTTGATCACAGCGTCTCCTTTCGCGGGGATAGATGCGGGAAAATAAAGCATTCGCAAACGGCGTTACGAAACATTTCTTATTTCGCTTATGAAATATGGAACGTTTCTCAAAAGGTACAGACCGAATGGCGAATGCTTTATGGTGGGATTTATTTGCGATGTTTGTTTCTCAGCTCACTGATGCTGATGCCTGCTTTGTGGGGGGTAGGCTTCCACTCAACCTTGCGGAAGAGGGCGATGTACATAGACAACTTGCCGATGATTTCGAAAATGGGGAAGGTAATGCAGAACCATACCTTCTTGTACCACTTGATCTTCATAATGCGGCGATGTTCGATGATGAAGATATAAACCGCGGTGAGGATACCGTTGAGATAAGAGGTAACTGTCCACAGGAAGGTGAAGAGAGTGAGCAGAGGAATGGCAATGGCGGGATTGGTAAAGGAGAATTCTACCTTGAACAGTGAAAGAATGCCTCCGAACACGCCGGGCGCCCAGGTATGAGTGATAGCGAGTGCACCCATGCAAACCAGAGCCACGCGCAGACCGTAGATTATGATCTTTTTGACCAGCAATGGGATGACACGGGGATAAACGATCGCCAGCATATCGAAACTCATAAAACGCAGGCGGATGTTATTCACAAACTTCTTCCAAGTAGGAAGAGGCTTATCTCCCACTACTTCGGGAGCATTTGCTTTGCCGCCGGTGACGAAAATATGCCTTGCCAGCTGAGGACCGGTCTCTACGAATGCCTGCAAGTGACCTTTAGACCAGCGTACACGTTGTACCCAAGCGGTTTTCATATCTACGGGCTGTTCGTCGTAGAATTCGGCTTTATCGTTGTAGGAGATTTTATAGCCGTTGGCTACCGCATCTGCACAGAAAGCTCTGTCCTCGGTGAGAGAGGTGTAATTCCAGCCGTCCTTGATGACCTCCCAAGCGAAGAGAAAGCCGGTACCCTGAATACGGGTGGCCAGGCGGAAGAGGGAGCGTGCGCGGTGCTCGTAACGGACGGTACGAAGCCAGTGAATACCGTAAGAAGCGGAAATCCAGTTGTCGTCGAAGTTTTTGGTATTTCGGTAAGAGGTAACGATCTTCTCGCCTGCATCGAAGGAATCGTTCATACGGGAGATAAAGTCCTCTTTCAACAGGTTGTCCGCGTCGAAGATGAAATAGCCTTCGTAAGCGTCGATGCCGTAGTCACGGCGGATGCATTCCACCAGATACTGCAGAGCAAAGCCCTTGGTGCGGTGGGCAAGATCGTGGCGCTCGTAGCAGATAGCGCCCATCTTACGGGCAACCTCTGCGGTGCGGTCCTCCTTATCGCAGTTGTCGGCAACTACGAAGATATCCACCAGCTCGGCAGGATAGTCCTGCTGACGGATACTGTCGATAAGGTTTCCAATCACTTCTTGCTCGTTACGGGCGGCAACCAGAACGGCGTATTTGTGATTGTGTTTGGCAGGTTTGAATTTACGGGTTGCGAAGAAGCCAGTGATTTTATAGATGGTTTTGTAACCCATCAGGTCGCCGATAAGATCGGAGATACCGTTGATGATATCTACTAAGCCTTTCAAAATGAGGGTGGCACCTGCAGCTAAAAAAGTTCCTTGCCAGAATTTTTCAAAGCCTTTGATTACTTTATCGAAATGTTTTGGAGGATTTGTAAATAAATTTGTGATGGGGCTGATCAGCGCAGTGAATAATTTGCGGATAAGTTCCATAGTAAGTCTCCTTTCGGCAATATGCCATTTTCCATTATACACGATAAAAGGGTAAAAAGCAATATGTAAATCTGCCGATTTTAGGGTGAAAATGGAGTTTTCCTGTGTAAAATGTGAACGGAAAGACCAAAATCGGGCAGATCTGCCGAAAGTAGCGGATCTGCCCGACGGGGAAGATTTTCAGTATATAAATTCGTTGGACTTTTTCAAGTACAGGAAAGAAAGCGTTGTCCACATCATCTGTAGAATCAGTCCGATCACGGTCAGCACCAGTACGGGGGAGATCAGATCGGTGATCAGAATCGAGCAGAAGAGGGCGGAAAGGGTCCACAGGAAGATCATCGCATTGGTGATCAGCAGCAGAATGGGAGCAGAGGATTTTTTACGCTGGGCACAAATGGCGGTGGCAATGATTAGTCCGTAAACGATCCAGATGAAGGCCAGCAGTACCATATCCATCCAGTAGAGTGCCGGATAATAGGTGTACATAACGTAGCGTCCGGGCAGAATGCCTTCGCTGAGATCCAGCAGATAGTGGGCACCGGTAATGAGGAAATACAGATTGACGGTGTTAGCGATGATGCTTACCAATGGGCAGGCCCAAAGCATCCAGCTAAAAAAAGAGGTGCGGAAGCTGATTTTTCGTTTCTGCACCGCACTGCAGATGGGACAAATCTCGGTGCCGTCGGGAATTTTTGCGGTACATCTCCAACAAGTCATAGTGGCCTCCTTCAGTGGTGTATGATATGCAATATTTATTTAACGTAATCTACTTTCCATTTGAAATGATTAAATGAACAAGATACAGTTCGAGTTTGTGAAAACTCATTGATTGTTTCAAAAGATTCTAAATCTTTTACAACCGCAGTAATATCGTATTCGATGACTACGTTGTTATATGAAATGGATTGGATTTTGAGTTTAGTATCTATATCCACAAACACATCGTTCTTTGAAATGCTTTTGTCAATCACATCTAATTTCTGAAGATCTGCGGACATGATCCAAACATCATCTTCAGTTTCGGATAGTACGATATCATTCCTATTAGCATAAACAACTGCACTATTCAGTTCGACAAAGGGAATACTGTAATAAATTAGCATTGCGATCAGTGAAGCGATTATGACTACAGCGACAATGATACAAGTTAATACTTTCTTTGACATAAAAATTCTCCTTTCAGGTGATTAAGAGGGACGACTTGGTGGGCTTGAATTGCACTGCAGATGGGGCAAATCTCGGTGCCGTCGGGAATTTTCGCGGTACATCTCCAACAAGTCATAGAAACCTCCAAAAACGAATCAAACTATGGGTAAACGAGGGTTGACAGGTCAGGAAGCTTGCTTTTTTGCCTTTCGATCCTTCAGATACCACGGCAGATAGGCGAGTCCGTACATCAGCGTGATCACCGCCGCCATCACCAGCAGTCGAAGGGCGAAGTTGGGAGGCAGGATATCCAGCACCGAGGGAGCGGATTCGGGGCGCGCCATATAGAGGTAGTTTGCACCGGGGATCATCACATTGACAAAATAAGCGATCACTGCCATCACCGCCAGCGCAATATAGGAGCGGACGGCGGATTTGATGGTAGGGCGCATTTTGTGGACGAAGATCATATAGAAAATGGCGATATAGCCCAGCGTGTGTTCGAACCAGAACTGATAGAAGCGGAATCGGGTAGGGCCTGTGAAGGTGAGGGGCGTGGGAGTGAGGAGCGCAAAGAGCGAGCCCGACAGCAGCCAGAAATAGGCGATGTCAAAGAGGGGTTGCTTTTTGCCCACCACCATAAAGCTGCAGAAGATCACCGCCCAGCCGCAAACGCCGATGGGGAGATTCTCCACGGGGCCGGGATGGAGCCAAGGGGATCCAACCAGCCGCCAATAGTAGGCCATATCGGAGATAATGAGGGCGAAAGCGAGGATATAGCGGATCGTTTCCTCGTGCTTATATCGCTGCAGCGCTTCCCTTTTCCAAAAGATGAGCAGGATCACCCCGATCATCAGCAGGATGGGCGCAAAGTGGGCGAGGGTGAAGATGGCAAACTCTTGCTCTGTGCCTTCCCCGAAGAAGTAGAGGAAAAAATTTTTGATGGCGTTCATACGGTCGTCTCCTTGATGGTTGATAAGAATAGTGTAGCAGATTCTGTCGAATTTGTCAAGGAGAAGGAGCGGTGTGCGGGCTGTTATGTAGGAAAAACTTCCTTTCGTGTATCATTCCTATTTTGAGGTGTGAAATAACTCCCATAGAAATTGAATGTGATACATTAATTATACTCAATTATTGAGTAATTGTCAATACTCAAATCGTGAGTATGATAAAATTTTTTCACATAAACTGCATTATGTGAGGAGTCAGCATATGAATTATCGCATCAGAATGAGGAATTTGAGAGAGGATCACGATTTGACCCAGAAAGAAGTTGGGGCGGTGATTAACAAATCCCAACAAGGATATAGCCATATTGAAGATGGTAGAGCGGAATTGAAAATAGATGATCTTATCAAATTGTGTCAGTTTTACGGTGTGAGTGCGGACTATTTTATTGGTCTGACGGATGAGTGTAACGGTTAATAAAAAAACAGCACCCGTGTGGGTGCTGTGGGAAATGTCAGCGTGGCTGAACAATGAAGATCGAAGTCAGATTACATTCATAAGACGGTGAGCACTATGATCGGGTTTCTATTAAGTCCGAAACGACCAATTCTCCCTGACTGTTTTTCTCAAAAGTAATCTGGTACGGATCGCCGTTGATTGTCACGTTAAACTTGATCATATCAATCTCGGCAATGAATTCCTCCAAAGTATCGGGGACACTGGGAGCAAAAATATCGACAAAAACTCCTTCGAAGAATCCCTTTGGTGAACTGTGAGAATAGCTGGCCGATTGATCAAAGCTGACAGAAACCTTATCGTCGTATTTTTCCAATACTTCGGAGTCGGTTTGAATATACTCTTTTGCTTTTTGCCGGTAGACGTCAAAATACTCCTGCTCTTGATTTGCGACAGAAATACTTTGCAGTGCAAAGAAAATGCTTGCTGCGATAAAACAGATTGCGAAAACACCGATTAAGATAAATAGTATTTTGTGTTTTTTCATATTAGCACGACCTTTCAAAGAGTAATATTAATCTACTAATATCTTATCATAAGATTACAGAAAAGTCAATAGCGAAAAGAGCAAGAGGAGCAGACTTGGAAATCGGGTTCTTTCTTTCCTGCAAACGTTTTTCGTTATCATTGTATCATATTTTCGCAAATATACCAATATGAAGCTTTGTATATCTTCGAATGAAGCATTGCCGTTGGCAATATGAAGCGGCAATTGCAACTTGTTGCAATTGCCATGAAGTGTTCCGCAAGCGGAACATGAAGCGAAGCGCGCATTCTCATGTGGCGAAGCCACGCTTCATAGCCGCAGGCTGCTTCATTAGCGAAGCGTCTTCATGCGCCGCAGGCGCGCTTCATTCAAAAAAGTGCCATTTGTCTAAAAGACAAATGGCACTTTTTTGTGGTGCGGGCAACAGGACTTGAACCTGCACAGTCTTGCGACCATAAGAACCTGAATCTTACGCGTCTGCCAATTCCGCCACGCCCGCATAATTGTTGTAAATTGCTGACGCAATTGACAACAGCAAATTACTTTCGCAATTTACAATTGGAAATCCACGCAGATGCGTGGATTTTTGGAGCGGATTACTGGGCTCGAACCCGCCACCTCAACCTTGGCAAGGTTGCGCTCTACCAAATGAGCTAAATCCGCAAAGGTGACACCGACCGAGTGGTCGGGCTATAGAAACGCTCTGCCGTATCAGGTGTGGGGGGATCCTCACCTTGGCTTATCCGGACGCTTGCCCGAATGAGAGCGGAATTTTTGAAGCAGTTAATTGCAATGTCTCTGCTTCAGAGGATGGCGTCGCCCGGGAATCGATGTCCGATTCCGGTCGTCGCTTACTAATAATCGTTTTAAGAACCCGATTATATCGGGTTCTTAAAACAATTGGAGGCGTCGCCCGGAATCGGACCGGGGATAAAGGTGTTGCAGACCTCTGCCTTACCGCTTGGCTACGACGCCAGAGATAACAAATCCACGCATTATGCGTGGATTTGCTCATAATGGAGCGGATTACGGGGCTCGAACCCGCCACCTTCGCCTTGGCAAGGCGACGCTCTACCAAATGAGCTTAATCCGCATAGAAGTGACCGAATGATTACCCGACAACTTAAAAATGGTGCCTCCGTTCGGAATCGAACCAACGACACTG
>JAFTMF010000039.1 GCA_017452565.1 Clostridia bacterium | reverse complement strand
GGTGTACAAGGATGGGCATCTCTCTGCTTTCAGCGTTGCCATCCCCAACTATCGCTATCTCACCAGAGGCAAGCGAACGCTACGCAAACTCCGTCAGATGATGCGAGTCAAGCGCAATCCCGACGAATACGTGGTGCTGTATATGGGCGCCGATCCCTCTGCCAGCGGATTGGGCGGATCGCTTGCCCATCGGCTGCGAAACGCTTTCTATGAGCGAGGCTGCACCTCCATCGGTGCGCTGATCAAGGAAGGTCAGGTCACCGGCAAGATGTATGACTGTCTGTACACCGATCAGTTCAAGTATATCCTGCTGTCTAAAAAGATCGAAAATAAGGAGGAATAGTTTTTGCCCACACTCGCATCCAATGAAATCAGCTTGACCTTTTTGGCGCTGTTTTTGCTGCTGCTCTGCTCCTTCATCGGCGGCAAGCTCTTCGAATGGATCAAAGCCCCCAAGGTGGTGGGCGAGATCGTAGGCGGTATGATTTTAGGCGGCAGCTGCATCGGCTATTTCTTCCCTGAAATTTTCAACGCTATCTTCAACGGCTATCCCGAAGAAGGCAAGGTACTGAACGTATTCTATCAGCTGGGGCTGGTGTTCCTGATGTTCTCCTCGGGATTTCACACCACCATTCAGATCAATCGTCACAACGCCAAGAACTACGGTCTGCTTTTCTTCGGCGCCACGGTGATCCCTATGCTGCTGGGTCTGCTCTTCCCCGGCATTTTCGAGGATGCCTTTATGGGCGAAGCCTGCAACAAAGCGGCTTACGTAGTGGTATTCATCATTGCCGTTGCCATCACCTCCATTCCCGTGATTTCCAAAATCTTTTTCGACATCGGGATGATGAACACCAAATTTTCCAATATGGTGCTCACCGTCTCCACCCTGCAGGATCTCTGTCTGTGGATTTTGCTGAACTTGGCCATCAGCTTGGTGGAAACGGGGGAATTCAAGCTTTCCTCCTTCCTGCTCACCACAGCCGTCACCATCGGTCTGCTGGTTGCCGTCAAACTTCTGGAATGGCTGATCCGCAAGACGAAAATCGTCATATCCAAAAACGTTCTGTCCATCAGCTTCTTGGTGTCCTTCGCTGTGATCTACTTGCTGTCGCAGCTGAACATCAATCTGATGTATTCTGCCTTCATCGGTGGGTACGTGATGAAATCCATCCTCCCCGAATCCCATCCCGAGATGGACAAAATCAAGGATTTCTCCTTTTCCCTGTTCGTTCCCGTCTACTTTGCGCTGGTGGGCATCCAGCTGGACGTGATTCATCACTTCTCCTTTGCTCGTTTCGCCCTATTCTTCGTCATCGCCTTCGGGCTGGAATGGATCGGCACCACCGGCGTGATGCTCTTCACCAAGCTGAAGAAGAAAACTGCGCTGAGTCTGGGCATCACGATGAACGCCCGTGGCGGTCCCGGCATCGTCCTTGCCACCACCGCCTTTGCCTATCGCATCATCAGCATCGAGTTTTTCACCGTTCTCATTCTCACCACGATGCTCTCCTCCACCCTCGCCGGCTATTGGCTGCGATATTTCAAAGAAGACATCCAAAACGACGGCTGATCTCACGAAAACCGCCATTTGTGATCCTCGATGCGGGATCGCAAATGGCGGTTGTTTCATTGGACGGTTGGCAGATGCAAAATATCGCAAAACCTACGGCAAATATTCGCAAATTCCTGCTATTTGCCTTGACTTTTGGGTGAATTTATGATATAATTTTAGTTATCATATTTTTGCCGCCGATCGATCCCGACCCGGCGCAAACCGACGAATTGCAAATTATATATTCACTTTATAGGAAGATGAAGCTATGAAAAGAGAATTATCTAAGACTTACGATCCCAAAGACGTAGAGAACCGAATCTACGAGGAATGGGAAAAGAACGGTTGCTTCAAGGGCGTTTCCGATCCCGATAAAAAGCCCTTCACCATCGCTATGCCTCCCCCCAACGTAACCGGTCAGCTGCATATGGGTCACGCTGTGGACAACACTCTGCAGGACATCCTCACCCGTTTCAAGCGGATGCAGGGATATGCCGCTTTGTGGGTACCCGGCACCGACCACGCTTCCATCGCTACCGAAGCAAAGATCGTGGAAGCAATGCGCAAAGAAGGCATCACCAAGGAAGAGCTGGGCCGTGACAAGTTTATGGAACGTGCTTGGGCTTGGAAGGAAACCTACGGCAACCGCATCATCGAGCAGCTCCGCACCCTGGGCTCCTCCTGCGACTGGGAGCGTCTCCACTTCACTATGGACGAGCAGTGCTCCGAGGCCGTACTGGAGGTATTCACCAAGCTGTACCGCGAGGGCAAAATCTATCGCGGCAACCGTATGGTTAACTGGTGCCCCAAGTGCAAGACCTCCATTTCCGATGCCGAGGTAGAGCACGAGGATCAGGCAGGCCATTTCTGGCATCTGCTATATCCCATCAAGGAGATCGAGGGCAGCTATATTGAGGTGGCTACCACCCGTCCCGAGACGATGCTGGGCGATACCGCCGTTGCCATCAACCCCGAGGACGAGCGCTACAAGCATCTCCACGGATGCCACGTCATCCTTCCTTTGGTAAACAAGGAAATCCCCATCGTGTGCGACGAGCACGCCGATATGGAAAAGGGTACCGGCGCGGTAAAGATCACCCCCGCTCACGACCCCAACGACTTTGAGGTTGGTCAGCGTCACGCTCTGCCTATGGTCAGATGCCTGACCTACGACGGCAGAATGACCGGCGAGGCCGATCGCAAGGAATATTTGGATCAGAAGGCAGCCGGTCTGCTTTCCGAGGACGAGCCCGAGGTACTGGACTGCGGCAAGTATGCCGGCATGACCACTGCCGCTGCCAGAAAGGCCATCGTTGCCGATCTGCAGGAGCTGGGTGCGCTGAAGGAAGTAGAAAACATCCGCCACGAGGTTGGCACCTGCTACCGTTGCCACACCGTGATCGAGCCTATGATCTCCAAGCAGTGGTTCGTAAAGATGGAAGAGCTGGCAAAGCCTGCCATCGAGGCAGTTGAAACCGGCGAGCTGCGCTTCGTTCCCGAGCGTTTCACCAAAACCTATCTCAACTGGATGCGTAACACCCGTGACTGGTGCATTTCCCGTCAGCTGTGGTGGGGTCATCGCATCCCTGCTTGGTACTGTGACGAATGCGGCAGCGTAAACGTTGCCAAAACCGCTCCCCACGCCTGCAGCAAGTGCGGATCTACCCATCTGACCCAGGATCCCGACACCCTGGACACTTGGTTCTCCTCTGCTCTGTGGCCCTTCTCCATTCTGGGCTGGCCCAACGAAGACGCCGAGGACTTCAAATACTTCTACCCCACCACTACGCTGGTAACCGGTTACGATATCATCGGCTTCTGGGTAAGCCGTATGATCTTCTCCGGCCTTGCCCACACCGGCAAGCTGCCCTTCGACACGGTTGTCATCCACGGTATCGTCCGCGACAATCAGGGCCGCAAGATGTCCAAATCTTTGGGCAACGGCGTCGATCCTCTGGAAGTGATCCAGCAGTACGGTGCCGATGCACTCCGCTTTATGCTGGTACACGGCAACGCCCCCGGTAACGATATGCGTTACAGCGACGAGCGCATCATCGCTATGCGTAACTTCACCAACAAGATCTGGAACGCATCCCGTTTCCTGCTGTCCAAGGTAGAGATCGACAAGATCGAGCTGCCTGCAGAGGCTGACCTCGCCCTGGAGGACAAGTGGATTCTCACCCGCCTCAACGATACCGTTCGGGAAATCACCTCCAATCTGGAAAACTACGATATGGGTATCGCTGCGCAGAATCTGTACAACTTCATTTGGGACACCTTCTGCGACTGGTATATTGAGCTGGCCAAGATCCGCTTCAACGGAAGCGACGAGGCGCAGAAGACCAACATCGAGCAGGTACTGTGCTACGTGCTGGTAAACATCCTGAAGCTGCTCCACCCCTTTATGCCCTTCATCACCGAGGAGATTTATCATTATCTTCCCACCGACGACGGCTTCCTGATGATGCAGAAGTGGCCCGAGTACAACGAGGCACACAATTTTGCAGAGGACGCCATTCAGATGGAAAAGATTATGGCGCTGATCAAGGCTATCCGCGAACGCCGTACCGAGTTCAAGGTGCCGGGTTCCAAGAAGGCTGCTGTGACCATCGTTACCAAGGCTGCTGATCTGTATCAGGACTCCGAGGCTTATCTGAAGTTTATGGCAGGCGCTTCCACCGTAACGGTCACCGGCGAGAACCCCGATGACAGCTCCAAGATGGTAAACATCGTTACCAGCGACGCCAATATCTATATTCCTCTGGCCGAGATGGTAAACATCGAGGAAGAAAAGGCGAAGATCCAATCCGAACTGCAAAAGGCACACAAGGAGCTGGAAATTCAGAACAAGAAGCTGAACAATCCCGGATTTATGGCAAAAGCTCCCGAAAAGCTGGTTGCAGAGGTTAAGGAAAAGCTGCAAAACGCCACCGATCTCATCCGCAGACTGGAAGAAAGCTATCAGGCTCTCTCGAATCTGTAAATGCATTATAAAAATAACGGCACTGCTTTTTGCAGTGCCGTTTTCAGTTAACGGGGAATCGGCAAACTGATTACCTCAACCTAAACATCCTGCGGACAGGTAGAAAGGAGAAAACCCTCTCCGCAGGAACCTCTATAAAGGCGTTGCACTCCCCGGAACCCAACGGGCGTGCACACGCGGCCGATTCCTCCGGGAATTATGCAGAACGTGCTTCGTCTCTGGGGCCAAACTCACTTCGAATGACTCTGCAGCATTCAGCGGGAGAATAATCCCAAGAATCAATATGTCCCAGGTCTGTCCCTACGTAATAGTCGGTCACACACTCCGGCTGCAGAGCACTCTTGGCGCAATTTCTTAGGATCACCAGCTTGATCTTCATTCGATCGGGCAGGATGCTCTTGATATAAACCGATACCTTTTGACCTTCGCGAACGCCATCGGTTATCTCCGCAAGACCTGACAAATTGGGGGTCAGTTCCACAAACACTCCGTAGTTTTCGATAGAACGGACCTTTCCGACCACCGTTTGACCAGCTTCGAAGTTTTCTGTATTTTCTTCCCAAGTTCCCAAAAGCTCTTTATGGCTCAGGGAAATACGGGAGGTAACGGGATTCACATCGGTTACTACCGCTTTGATTGCCATTCCTATCTCGAAGCGCTCACGCGGATGGGAAATGCGAGACACCGAGATGGCATCAATGGGGATCAGCGAGGAGATACCGCAACCGATGTCCACGAAAGCACCGAAATGCTCCAGATGTGTAACACAGGCATTGATAATATCACCGACCTCTCGCTTCAACAGGTAAGATTGGAGACACTCATACTGTGCTTCGCGGCGAGAGAGAACCGCACGGGTGCACCCTTTTTCATCATAGTCAAAGCCAATGATTTTAAAGCAAACCATCTGGCCTACGCGAGAAATAATGGCAACATCTTTGATCGCCTCGCCATTCATCGAGAGAACTGCCTCTTCGCGGGGGATAATACCCTTCATCACACCCAGATCAACGATCAGATTCAGATCTTTATCGCAAAGTACCGCAGGGGCTTCCAAGATCACTCCCAGATTCATCGCTTGGTTCAGCTTATCAAAAGAGGAAGTCCAAGTAGCAGACTGTTCGGTCATCATACCTTCAGGCAAATAAGAAAAGTTCATCATAATACATACATCCTTTCAATGTAACATAAAAATTTTGAGATTCAATAGGTTTTCGACGTTGGCGGTGCCCTGCGCATTTTCAGCCATCCGCAGTTGCTGTTGCCGAACTATACGCTCCGGCAACCGAGCGAGGATCTTTCTGTGATCATAGTATATCACAGCCCGAATCATCTTTCCATCAGCATCTTCCAAATCAAATGTGCCGCTTTTCCGGAGATTGTCGGGAGGAGGTTTCCCTCTCTGTGATTCTATTCTATCACACCCGATGCAACCTTTCCATCGGCATCTTCCAAATCGAATGTGCCGCTTTTCCGGAGACTGTCGGGAGGAGGTTTCCCTCTCTGTGATTCTATTCTATCACACCCGATGCAACCTTTCCATCGACATCTTCCAAATCGAATGTGTCGCTTTTCCGGAAATTGTCGGGAGGAGGTTTCCCTCTCTGTGATTCTATTCTATCACACCCAAGGCAACCTTTCCATCGGCATCTTCCAAATCAAATAAAAAACACGCTGCAGCTTTTGCAGCGTGTTTTCGTTCGTCATTAACTCTTAGTGATGGTATACCCCAGCTTGATCATCAGCTTCAGCGTTTCCATAGCAGTGTTGCGATCGTACTCCTTTTCGCTTTCGGGAAGCGCTTCGTAAGGAACCAAACAGGGCGTTTCCTTTTTCAGGTCATCTCGCATATCGCCGTAAGTCCAGCCTTGGGCAATCCGCCCCACCGCCCAAACGTCGTGGGTGTTTTTCGCAATCAATTCCCCCAGCTCTACAATATCAGCACTAAGCACCACGTCTGCGGTATCAATGGGAGTGGGCCGGTAAGTTTCATTCTTCATGATAAGACCTCCGAAATCATAGTTATAAATTGTAATAGGTTTTGCCACTACTGTCATCAGTATAGCACAATTGGATGCAATCGGCGTCTCCCATCTTCCAAATCAAATGCAAAACTTACCAACGGTACGTTCCTTCGGCAATCTCGATCAAAGCCTCTCCCAACCGTCCGCTATCCAAAACGTCAGCATCAATGAGATGGATTCCCATCGCTTTCGCGCGCTCACGCACTGCGTCAATATCACTGGTAATATGATCGCCATTAAACGCCATATTGGAAGAATAAATAATCACCGCTTTTGAGTTTACACTGAACCGATCGGCAAGATATCTGACTTCATACAGATGATGCTTATTATACTTTGCAGCCTTGCAACTAACTACCAAAGTAGTCAGACCTTTTGTAAGAACCAAGTCCAATTCATTTTGTACCGTAGAATCTTCGCTCCAATTGAATTCAAAATTCGCCTTGACATCATCGAAATAGCCGATTTCATTCGCCTTGCACCAAACGTATGCTTCCAGAATATTGCCTTCTTTCGCCAGACACTCTTTCAGGAAGGGGAACTTATAATCAAAGAGCACCTTGGTGGGCGATACGCAAAGTTCTTTGAGATCAATCAAGCCAAGCTCGTTCAATCTCCGCAGGGGAGCCTCTATATTCGCAATCACCGCACCGTCGGTATAGATGTCACGATGACTCGTATGACTGGAAACAAAAATGTTATAATCCCCGGGTTGACTTCTACTCTCACCGGACTCATTGAACAACTGCCCATTTCCCCAAATTTCCATCTTCAAAAGATGCTGTATGGCCTTCTCCAGTTTTTCATTGGCGCTGATAATAGGTCCGATTCCTTTTTGCGTATATACGTCGGGATATCGAATGGTAAATACTGCACATTCATCCAATTCCTGAACCGAATAATCCAGAAGTATCCCCAATTGCATAAACTTACGGAAAACAGAATCGTAATCATACTTTTGGAGGAAACGGTAAGCGGGTTTTGTAAGCTCGATCTTGTATTCGTGCTCTGTTCCGTTGGGAGTCAAACGGAGTCCATACAAGGTAACCTCCGAGCTGAAGAGATCTCTCTTGAAATAATCGACCAGCAAATCCCAATTATTATACTTATATTCGCCAAAGAAGCCCCATAAGCGATCCATATAATTCCGGAGCCGTTGAATAACGTTGAAGGTTGTCGGCGTTTTTTCCACCGCTCCGAAGAGCGCATAGGCATCCTTGGCAGAAATACGGCTCTTTACAGTATATACAGCTACATCATTGAAATTGCGGTGGTTTTGAATCTCCTGCATTACAGAGTTGCATAAAATGATGGGGATATCATTGTGCATAAACTGCTGCATAACCGCCAAAGTCCGCTGCGTGGTGGTATCTGTCAGATCAAGCACCACGTGTTTGCCTTCCAATCTTTGGAGCAGACGAGCCAGCTGTTCGCTGATTCCATCCATTTCATCCGATTCCAACGCCTCTGCATACACCTGCGTATTATCTCCCCGATCCCGGAAGAATGTTTTCAGATGAGATGCCACAGAGAGATCGCCCAAATAATAGACACAGCGAGGTTCCAACAGCAGTGCCGATGCAACGTTCTCCACCATAGACGTGCCCAGCATCTTGATCAGGTGAATCTCTTCATCCACGTAGCACAGCCACAGCAGATTATCTACGATCGTCTCATCCGGTGCCTTGTAATCTACGTAGGCAGTATATTCCCGATAAATCGCCAGTTCTTTCTTGATTTCGCCGATCCAATAGGAAATATCCTTCCCCATATCCTCGAACATCAGCTGCAGCATCTCCAATTTTTGGTCTGCACCACTCACTTCGGCGTTAACAGTCGCTGCATCAAACCAGTTAATGATTTTCTCCAGCTTCTTCTTTTCTCCGATCCGATCATTGGGAATCTGCGGTGCTACCCAGTAGCGGAGGATGCTGCAGATTCTGCCTGCTACATATCCGCGCTGAATCTTCAACTTCGCCAGCAAATGCACCTTCAGCGACATCTGATCCAGCGGATCGTAATCGGTCTGCTCGATCTCTTCAAAGGAGGCAAATTCCCAATCCGCCTTAGGCAAGCCCCGCAGACGAATTCCGTCGGCACTGCAAGGTACAAGGCAATGGTGATACTTTTCGGCAGGATATTTAAATCCCTTGTTGAACTTGCCGTTCAACGTTTCGAAGCAGTATTCATCAATGGTATCCATATCGGGCAGACGGTAACCGTCAGCGATCATATACATCAACCAGCGGCGATGCTCCAGTTCCATCAGCACATTTTTCTGTGTTTTTAAGGCATTACTATAGGCCTTGATTGCCTCGGCCTTTTCCGATTGATCCGATCTCTGCCATACGCCCACACTTGCCAGTTTATACTGCAGATGCAGAGCAGATGCCGCAGAGGATTTCTGAGAATATGCGTCTTCTATAAAATATCCCAGTGCCTTTTCTTTGGAAGCTGCAGGATTGCTCAGCTTTTCGTACAGATAGTGCACACGGAAAGCGATTCGTCCCAGCTCTACCACATCCTTGGCGTATTCCCGTTCCGAGAAGGAAGCCAGCGTAATATGATCTGCCACAGAGTCCACAGACACATCCGAGCGCCAATTCTGCGCTGCGTCCTCGCCCATATGATAGTGGATCACGCAGTTCTGATCGGTATATCCACCCAGTGCGCTGCCGTACAGACGGGCAAGATTCACGTTGCGGTTGTTAGAGCCCAGCGAAATCACCGCATAACGATAGTGACGGTGTGTATTTGCAATCCCATCACATACACCTGCCAGCGCTGACTCGTCATCGAAGGGGAACGTAATATTTTCAAAATCAAAATGAACGTATTCGTAGGGATTATCCACCCGTCCGGACAAATTGGAATAGTTCGCCAGTTCGGGGAGATCGCTCAGCAGGTCTTCCCGATACTGTTCAGCCCGCTCCGATATCACCGAAATCCGCAGCTTCTGCTTGGGCATCTGACCGGTGCTGATCATCGCAGCCACCATTCGTCTCACAAACTCGCCGCTGCCCAGACACAGGACGTTGATCTCTTCCTCGTTGGCATATTCATACAGCGGATACCGATGCAAAATCAGATAGGCCATCCGCTCGTCGGGATCAATCTTGCTAAGGTATCCCTTATTCGCAAAAAGCTCTGAGAGCACTGTCAGCTCAGTAAGCAACTGTTTGGCAGTTCCAAAACGATCTTGCTGTCCCGATGCAAGTCCGACTTCCAAGAAATCAATCAGCGTATCTGCAAATGCTCCGTAAATCACAGAGGGATAGAAAGACCGGATGCGTTCTTTCCACTCCGATTCAAAGCGCATATCAATGGAATAAATCTTTCCCAGCACCGCATAGAACAGAATTCCTGCAACAGAATAGGTATCCGAAGAAGCATCGGGCAGATAACCGCAGTCCAAATTCTGCCACTGTGCCAGCGCCTGAACCTCGGGAGCAGAAAAAGGATTGCAGGTAAACCGATGGGGACCGTAATCGGCAGAGTCATCCCGCTCGTAGGAATAGGCGCTGCCATAGTCGATAATGTAGGGATCCGACTGGGTACCGCCACCGCGACGAGTCACGTAAATATTGGCGGTAGACAAATCCAGATGATACAGACCGGAGTCACCGTGCAGTCCGGACAACCGCACCGTTACTTTTTTCAGAATCTCCAATATCTCTGCCAACCGATGATTGGGCGCTTGTCCGCGCACATCGGGGGAATCCCAGCCCTTTTGAATCAAGGTTTCCAGCGACTCTCCATCGTAGGTATCGATCACCAGATAGCTGTTTTGGTTGGTAGCCACATACGGTCCTGCAATATGCAAGACGTCGGGATTATTTTGCTTGGCAAGACTGCCGTCTGCCTGATACAGTACGCCTGCCTTTTCCGCCATTCGCACCTCGTGACGGAAAGAGTCCTGCAAGGGAGCCCATATTTTTTCGGCCTCCTCCACTTCCGCACGGCCGTACAGCCGCTTGAGCACAATCTTGCCACTCTCATCCCGCTCAGCCCAAGCATTTTCCATACTGCGCGGGAACAGTTCCTTCAACGCTACAAAACGGGCAGGATTCTCTTTTTCATAAGCGATATAAGTAATCGCCAGACCGCCCCGTCCTGCTTCCCGATCAATCACATATGCGGACACCGAATCGTTCTGTTGGTTCAACAGAGTCACAACGGTACCGCTCTCCAGCGGTTTTCTATTGTCATCTAAATGAAAAAACATATTCAAACACTCCTTTATAATTGCTCGTATAAATCGCAAGGCATAGGATATACTACCTCTTCGCCATCGGACGGCAAGTTCAGTTCTGCAAAGATCCGCTCAGCCAGCGCAAACAGAAGCACCAAACGTGCGGGCAGTATCTCTTCGGCATTGCTGAAATCGATTCCGGTCACTTGATAGTTCGGCCCGTTGAGATTCGGTGAATATATCGCGTCTACTTGACCGGAGGTATATCGGATGATATCAAATTTCAAAAATTGCAAGACCACACAGTCGAATTGAGATCGCACGTTCAAAGGACGCCAGCCATATTGTTCCAAAGATTTGTTAATCATCGTCTGAATATCCTTGCTCTTGCTTGCGATGCATTGCTGCTGACCGAACAGATACCGATGAATATCAAACCATTTACATTCAACCAAAGTGCCGCCCCGCGTTACTTTCTTTTCAGAGGCTTTCGACGACCACGCCTCTAATTGGTTGTTCGAAATATACTTCACCGGGCAATCAATCTTAGAATGTCCGCGATACATTTCGGCAAACAGCCAAAGCAGGATCATACATTCCCGTGTAGGATGATGATTCTTCGTTGCCGCTGTTTTGCCGTTACCGTGGATGAAATTGATCAGATTATCTTTGTATCGCTTCTGGGGCATATTCTTGCAAAAATTCTCTATGAAACATTCAAAGCTGTAGCCATGGGTCTGATCAGCCACACCACCCCAATGCCACTCCTCCGGCCAATAATAGCCCTTGGGTCTGCTTTCAAACAGCTAGCCCAAAACGCCTGCCAAGCGCTTGTGCTCCCGTAAAAGAGCACTGTGCCTGCGGTAAAACTGTTGCTTATTGGAGGCAACAAATTCAATGAATTGCTCCTTGCTCAGTTGCTCTTTTTCAAAAAACGCAGCTTGAAATCCAACGGTGGATAGATACTCCGGTGCATCCTCGGCAATCGTTTGCATAGGTTGATCGGAATCGGAATACACCACACGGATAGTATCGTAATACCATTCCTTAATTCTCTGAAAATGGCTGTAATCGCCATCCTCCCGATCGCAACTGTCTAATACAGCACAGATCACCAAATGATGGAGATTCCGCACGTGCAGAGGAAGATAACCGTAGTCCACCAACAAATCGTCCAGATCGCCGGACGTCAGCTTGAATGCCACCGCCATATGCTGCAAAAAGATGGCTGTCGGATGCCGGGAATCGATCACGTAAATATTAAATTGATTCTCATCATAAGGATAGTCAAAGAGGTAGTCTGCCTCGTCCGTATTTACTCCGACTTCCCGATGCCTCCCATGCGCATTCTTAGATTTCTGAGCACTGTCCCTGGCATAAGTAGTCTGATACCACTGGCCAATTATCTTCAATTGATCATAAGTAGCTTTCTCGGGCCAATCCCGGCACTCCTCCGGATGCATTTCCCGATAGGCTTCCACGATGTATTCCTGTAAACACCCCGAAGATTGACCGGTAACTGCCGTCAAGCGCTTGTTTTTCCGAATCTGATTGGCAATATTTTTTGCAATCTCATCCAGACTCATCTGTATATAATTCATTTGTGCTCCATCCATCCTTTCCAATTCATCTTTGATTGATTATAGCATTAATTTTGATTCTTCGCAAGCAGTTCGCTAATAATGACGCAATCCACTGCCCCGACCCTTCACAAAAGGGTCGGGGGATCGGTTGGGCATAACGTTATGAATCCATCGAGTTCAGTTTCTTTTCTGCCCAATCCCGTCTTTTACTATAAAACCACACCTCCGGGCACTGCTCTGAAAGCTCGCAGTATATGAAGTAAGCACGCTCAACCAATTGGCGGTCTTTCATAAATGTGCCAAGATCATAGCAAGACTCTGCTAATGCGGTTCTTCCTCGCACAGTATTCCGCTCTCTGTCATATTCCTCCCGGATTTCCAGCGCTCTTCGATAATACCATTCTGCCGTCTCACGCTTGGATAACCATTTATGCCAATATCCTAACTTGGCATAGCTATCCGCAAGAGCCCATCGAGCATCCAGAGTATTTTGCTCCTTTACCAGCTCTATTCTGATGTCCAATGCCATTTCGTGATACCGCACGGCCGAGTAGCCGCTCAACTCTGCCACCTCGTCATACGCTCTTGCCAGCGCCCGTCTATCTTGCGTCGAACCGGTTTCTTCCGCCAGTGCTTTTCGAATGGTAAGATATTTCTTATAACACTGTTTGGATTTTCCAAAACGGAACACATTAAAGTACGCATCTCCCAGATTCACATAGCAATTTGCCAGAAGCGTTTGCGCACTCCGATCGGTAGTTTCTTTAGCCAGCCGATCTGCAATTGCAAAAGCCTTTCGATAATTTTCCAATGCAGGCCTCTTCTGTTTCCTCAAGGAATAAGCATCACCGAGATTATTGAAGGCATACGCCAAATATCGAGAAGCAAAATCACTTTCTCTTGCCTTGAAAAGCACTTCTGCCAATTCACATTGCGCTTGATATACCGCACTCGCCCGCTCCACCTGCCGCAGATCGAACCACGCATCTCCTAATAACCACAGCTGATAGAAATAATCCACACCGTCTTCATAGTCACCGGTCTTCCGATAGCGTTCTTCGGCTTGCGCTGCCAGCTTTTCCAGCCAAACGATCTCCTCTCGATAATCTCGCTCCACACCTTCGCCGTTGTGGTACATTTTCGCCAGCTTTTTCATCGCATCGGTCAGTCCTGCTTCGGCTGCACCTCGAATCAGCTGCAGTGCCCGATCGGTATTTCGTTCCACGTCAATGCCGCTAAGATACGCAAGACCAATGAAAAAAGTGTGCTGAGGATCATCTATACGGGGCTTTTTAGCAATATCTTCCAGATAGTTCAGCAACGCCTGCTTCAGCTGGGACTGCTCCTGCAATCCGATCAACGCAGGCGCATCAGCGCCCAGCTGACTCTTCCACTGCCGGTGATCGGTGGGCTGCAGTTCCACCGCCATAATCGGTTTGTCTGCCGTGAGTGCATGGGGATATTCGTGTTCTAAAACGTAATTTCCCTCCTCCAGCAGATTCGGTGTTACCGCCAGTGCAAACAGCTTGCTTTTATCAATGGCATCCCGAATCGCATCGTTGAAATTTTCGCCGGGATTCAAAAATTCATCATACCAAATGGCAATGTCACGGCAAAAATCATTCTGATGAATGAGATGCATCAAGGTCTGCGCATACGCACGGTCCTTTTTGCGATAACTGAGAAATATGTACGCCGCAAACGATGCCCGTACCCGATCAGCAAGCTCATCGCTGAGCAAAACAGACTCCAGATAATTGCGCAGCTTTTCTTCATATCCAATAGCCGTACGATCTCGGATATTTTTGTCCAAATATTGCAAATCGCCGCATTTTTGGTTGAACAGCTCCGCTAAACCTTCCTCCTGCATCAATGGCAGAACGGGAATTTTATGCTGCAGTGCAAAGCGGAATTCAAATTCCATTGCCTGACACGGACGGGTCAGAAGATTGGTAGTAATAGGCAGCACAAACAGCCGCATTTCTCCCAGCTCTGCTTCATAGCGCGTCCGATCCAAGGGAACGGTGCGTTCTCCCTCCCATTTGTAATATGCAATTGCACAATCACTGATCGCCAGAATCTCATCTGAAATCCGATCGAAATATTGGTCAAAATCGTCAGGATGATGCATAAAGTATACTTTTTGCTTCCGATCGGGCTTTTCCTGACCTTTGGTTTTGAATAACAGTTCTCTCATAGTTCCCTATAAACCTCCACGAGTTTCAATGCAACATTCTTGTAGAATCAGTATACCATATATTCTTCACCTTGGCCAAACCATCTTCCAAATCAAATAGAGAAATGATAGTCCCATTGATCATACTCGCCTGAAAGGTGCAAAAAAGGCTACAAATTCAATCGAATCGGTAGCCTTTTTCGTTTTATGGGAAATGATTAACTAAATTGTCCGAACAATTGTATCTGCCAAAGTCGATTACTTTTGTCTGCTGATCTTGGTGATACCGCCCATATAGGGTACCAGTACATCGGGGATCAGGATGCTGCCGTCCTCCTGCTGGTAGTTTTCCATAATAGCCAGCATAGTACGGCCGGTTGCGGAAGCAGTACCGTTGAGGGTGTTGATGAACTGCTTCTTGCCTTCCTTATCCACGTACTTGATGTTCAGACGGCGGGACTGATAGTTGGTGAAGTTGCCCACGGAGGTAACCTCGCCGTATTCGCCGCCCTCACCCTTACCGGGCATCCAAGCCTCGATGTCGTACTTCTTGTATGCGGGAGCGCCCATATCGCCGGAGCAGATGCGGATGACACGGTAGGGGATCTTCAGCTCGCTGAAAATCTCCTTCTCGATGGCCAGCAGCTCCTGCAGAGCGTCTTCGCCGCCCTCGTTGGTGGTAAACTGATACATCTCGATCTTGGTGAACTGGTGTACTCTGTACAGACCGTAGCCCGCACGGCCTGCAGCGCCTGCCTCGGTACGGAAGCAATGGCTCAGCGCACAGAACTTCATAGGCAGTTCCTCTTCCTTGAAGCTTCTGCCTGCCAGCATACCGCCGATGGTGATCTCCGCGGTAGCGATCATATTCAGATCCATGCCTTCGATATTATAGATATTGCGTTCGCCGCCACGGGGATTGAAGCCGGAGCCGCGGAGAATATCGGTCTTTGCCATATCGGGGGTAACCAGGGGAGTAAAGCCCTTGGCAATCAGCTTATTGAAGCAGTAAGTCTGAATCGCAAGGTCCAGAAGAACCAGCTCGTTCTTCAGATAGTAGAACTTAGGACCTGCAACTTTTGCACCGGATTCAAAGTCGATCAGATCCAGGCGCTTGCCCAGCTCGATGTGATCCAGAGGCCGGAAGGAGAACTGAGTGGGCTCCATAAAGCGATCCACTTCTACGTTCAGCTCGTCGTTCTTGCCGATGGGGGTATCCTCTGCCATCATATTGGGCACGGTGTACATCAGCTCGGTATAATTGGTCTCGGCGGGTTCCAGACCTTCGCTTGCTGCCTGCAGCTGCTTCTTCAGCGCCTGACCGTTGGAGATAATTGCCTCTCTCTCCTCTGCGGTCTTTGCAGTACGGATAGACTTCTGATTCTGATTGATCTGCGCACGGAGATTCTCGCACTCCTGACGCAGGCTCTTCAGATGGTTGTAAGCCGCAATCACAGCGTCTACGTCGCACTCCATATTACGCGCTTCAACGTTGGCCTTCACTTTATCTACATTATTGATAATGTAATTGATATCTAACATTATTTTTCTCTCCTATGATGATATTTCACTGATTATTCTACAAGCTATATTATAGACTATATTGTATCGCTTTACAAGGAAAAAGTCAAGAGTTTTTTCAAAAAAACTGACCAATCTTGCCGATTTTCAGGCGTTTTCCGCAATCTACTCGGCCTTTGCGGAGCGCGGGGTCAACTCGTTCCAAAGAGTGAATCCCAGAATCATCACGCCGCCGATCATCTGCCACGGGGTCATCTTCTCCCCCAGCAGAGTGACGGATAGCAGAACCGACACCAGCGGATCAATATAGCTGAGGATCGCCGCCTGCTGTCCCGACAGCTCCTTCAGCGAGGAAAAATACATACAGTAGGTAAGTCCCGTATGAATCAGACCTACGATCAGCAAATTCACCCAGCCCATTGCAGGCAGTTTCCCCAGCGTGATGCCGTCTGTAAAGAGGACATAGGGGAGTAGCACCGCAATAGTCGAAAGAAACTGCAAAAAGGTTCTGGAAATACCGTCCACGTTCCCAATGAACTTATTGAGCAGCACCACCGTGGCGTAGAGCACCGCCGCACCCAAGCCGAACAGAATGCCGATGCCGTCCTCTCCCCCGGCTATGCCACCGGGACCGATAATCAGCACAAGTCCCACGGTAGACAGCACGAAGCAGACGATCTGCTTGCCCGTCATCTTCTCCCGAAACAGAATGGGGCAGACTGCCGTGACAATCACGGGGGCAAAATAATAGCTCAGCGTTGCCACCGAGACGGTGGTGTGCTTGTAGGCCTCGAAGAGCAAAATCCAGTTAAAGCCCAGCGCCGCACCCGATGCCAAGAGCAGGAAAATTTCCTTGCGAATCTTCCCGAAGCGGATTTTCTGCTTGGTCAAGAGCAAATACACTCCAATCATCACCGCCGCCAAAATGGCACGGTACAGCGCCAATTCCCCGGAGGAAACCGGAATATTCCGCACGAACACGCCAATGGTGCCGAAAATGGTCATAGATGCAATCAGCAGCAGCCGTGACCGGATGGTTTGTTTCATATAACTTCCTCGTCATTTGCAAATCGCTTTGATAGATACCGTCTATTATACCGCATCCGACGGATTTTGTCAACCTTACCACCCGATTCTCCGTAAAATCGTATCTATTTGCGAAAATATCCCGAACACGGTTGTGTTCGGGATATTGGTTTTATTTACGATTAGTATGCATAGCGAATGGCCATTTCTCCCAGCAGTCCGGAAGGGGACAGCTGCAGATTGTGAGAGAAGTGATCTCTCACCCGTTGAGCGAGGGTGTTGGATACCACTACCTCGGCGATATTTTCGCCGTCCTGCATAGCATCGGTGATATCGAAGAGATAGGGACGGCTGATACGGATGCCGCAATCCACGCCGTTGAGCACGAGGGTCGCGTTCTGCCCTACTCTGCCCAGATCTAAGAATACCCGACGTCCCTTCTTAACCGCATCAAAGCGGAAGTTGTAGCGCATCTTACCCGAGAAATGGGGACGGCAAGAGGGCGCATTGATATTGAAGAAGTGCTCGAACTTCCCGCAGGGGGCAAACTCACCCAAATTGTCATAATCGGCCAGCGCCAGCTCGAAGGCGGGTTCGATGGGAAGGCGCTTTGTGAAGGTCAGCTCATCCGGAAGACCTGCCCGATC
>JAFTMF010000038.1 GCA_017452565.1 Clostridia bacterium | reverse complement strand
TCTGCTACGTAGTCGAAATGCTCCTGCTTGGAGAGATCGTGCTTTTTGATGTAGTCCAGCAGCTCCTTGTGAGCGGTGTAGGAGCCGGTCTGCGCGGATTTGGTGCCCTTGATCATATCCAGATTGTCGGCCTCAATACCCTGACGGTAGTAAACGTAGGATTCGTTGATCTTGTCCCGGATATAATACAGTCCCCAATACTCGCCGTTGACGTAGACGGCAACCGGACGGTCGTTCATAATGTCCAGATCCATCTGATCGTCCACCACACGGGCGCAGTAAGCGTCGATGAGGTTGGTGTACTTCTGATCCTGACCGCCGGTGCGGAGCAGGAGATTATCGAACACCGCCAGCTCTTCCTCGCCGAAGAAGGGATAGTAGGCAGTGCCCGAGCCGTAGGCTTCCTTGAGGTTGATAGATACCGATTTCTGAGGCTGGGCACGGGAATACTGGCCGTGATTCTTAATGCCTGCGGAGAAGGAGATGCCCAGCGTGCCGTCCTTCTCGTAATATTCGAAGAAGACTTCCCTCTCCCAGTCCTTCCAGAAGTTGGCACCTCTGTGGGGATAGGTAGAAGTCCAGCCGGGACCGTTTGCCCAGATGCCGCGGCTATAGCCGAAGAGATCGTCGGGATTGCAGGTGAGGCAGACCACGTTCAGGGTATGCTCGTCCTCTACCAAAAAGGTTTGGGTGGCAATCTGAGAGGGGAGATAGCCCTCTGCGTAAACGATGGCACGGATGGAGGTGGATGCGGTAATCTCCAGCGGCTCGGTGTAGATGGTAGATGCATCGGTAGGAGCGGTGCCGTCGGTGGTATAGTAGATCACACCGTTCTTCTGCAGGGTGCTGAGGGTGACGGTGTGGCTCTCGGCAATAAGCACCCCTGCCGAGGACTCGATTACGGGAGGCTGGGCATAGGCACTACTGCTGCCGTCGGTGACGTTTTCCTTGCCCTTGGTGGGGGTGGAGAAAAACTTTCGGGTGAGGGTGCCGTTCTCGATCACTCTGCCCGAGGTGACGCCGGCTCTCTGCAAACCGGTCTCGTATGCATCGGTGACCATTCCCTCGCCGTCCACCAAATACAGGGTTGCGCCGGTATGGCTCACCTTGAAGCCCACGTCGGGGGTTTTGGTGCTTTGGGAGGGCGTACCGCTGGCGTTTACGGTGAGGTAGCTGTGGGGAGCGATGGTGAGTTCGGGAAAGGTGTAATACCGCAGGTCGCCGATAGATTTGGAGAGCGACCAGCCCGACAGATTCACCGCTTCGTCGGTGTTGTTGTAGAGCTCGATCCAGTCCTCGTTGGGCAGTGCGCTGATGCGGGAGGAGCTGACTGAGCAGACCTCGCTGATATAAACCTTCTGCGTTGCGCCTATCTGAAAGGCGTCCAGCGTATCAAAGCCGTTCGCGCTGTTTTCCTTGCCGGGGGTGGGACGGGTGAAGAACTTCCAAGCGGTGATCTCGGCGGGATCTCTGCCGTAGGAGGCAGATTCGGGGAGCTCCACCGTGGCAATGCGGTCGATGAAGATGCCCTTCTCGTTGGAGAGGAGCAGACCGTTATCGTCCTTGCTCAGCTTGAAATCGGCGTGGAGGAAGAGAGAGTTTTCGTCGTAGGTCTTGGTCTTGCCCGACAGCAGTACCAGCAGGTATTCACCTGGCTGAAGAGTGATATCGGGGAAGGTCCACTTCAGGGGATCGGCGAATTTATCGGATAGTCCGTAGCCTGCCAGCGAGATGGGCGCGTCGGAGACGTTGCGTAGCTCCACCCAGTCGGGGCAATCGCCGTCCTCATCGTAGAGGACGTTCTCGTTCTTCATCATAAACTCATTGATGCGGATGCCGATCTCGGAGAGATCCAACTCGGCAAACACTTCCGCAAACGGTCCGCTGTTGGCAGCACCGGGGGAGGGCTTGGCAAAATAGCCGCGGGTAAAGCCCTCGGAGTCCTGCATCTGACCATAGGAGATGTCCTCGGGCAGATCGGCGGGGGTCACCAGCGAAGAGATCAGACTGCCCATACGGGAGAAGTAGACGCCCTCTCCTGCGCTGATCTTGAAATTGGTGTGCAGCTCGCCTTCTTTATCCCGCAGATTGCGGTCGGAGGCGTAGATTATCAGATACTCGTAGGGCCCCATCTTGATGGCGGGGAACTCATAACCGTAGAGCTTACTCTCGCTGTCCGAGAGGAAACAGCCTGCCAGAGACAGCTCCTTGTCGGTGGTATTGTACAGCTCGATCCAGTCGGTGTACTCGCCGAAGGAGTCCTTCACCGTGGTGGCGTTGGAGGTCATCACCTCGGATACGATGATCTCGCCCTCTGCGGGGAAGGTCAGCACCTCACCGGGGGTAGTGTCGGGAGGGGTGGTATCGGGAGCGGGCAGCGTGGTGATTCCCGTGGTGGTTGTGGTGGGAGGGGTGGGAGGGGTGGTGGTAGTCCCTTCGGTGGTAGTTTCTTTGGGCTTGGTACAGCCTGCCAAGGATGAGCTCAGCATCACCGCCGAGAGCAACAGTGCAATCGACCGTCGGCCGAATGAATGGAAGTAATTCATAGGAAATCTCCTTTCCGGAATGCGGAAAAACTGCGAAAAAGAGTGAAAGGTAGGATATCTTCTATTGTACCTTATTCTCGCTCATATAGCAAGAGGGAAAATGTAAATTTATAAAATAAATCCCGGATTCGGGTATTGATCGCCCGCCTTTGCCCCCGAAGTTCATCGGCGATTTCTTTTCTATCCCACTTGCATTTTCCCGCGATTCCTGCTATAATGACAATAAAGTTTATCTCTATCCTAAGAAGGTGGTTTTATGAAAAAGCAGACCAATGCTTTTTTGGAAGGTCCGTTATTCCGAAATATCGTTACCTACACCATACCCATCATTCTCACCAGCATCCTCCAACTTCTCTTCAATGCAGCCGATCTTGTGGTGGTGGGACAATTCTGCGGCAGCGTTTCGGTGGCTGCGGTAGGTGCGACCGGTGCCATCACCAACCTGATCGTCAACCTTTTCATCGGCCTGTCGGTAGGTGCGGGTGTAACCGTCGCTCACGCGTATGGATGCGACGATGAACAATCGGTGCACCGTACCGTTCACACCACCATCCCTGCGGCGCTGGTCAGCGGCGTTGTTCTCACCGTTGTGGGCGTAGCCTGCTCCGAAACCTTCCTCCACTGGATGGGCACCCCCGACAACGTGCTGAAGCTCTCGGCACTGTATATGAAGATTTATTTCGCCGGGATGACCTTTAATATGGTCTACAACTTTGCCGCATCCATCCTTCGTGCGGTGGGCGATACCAAGAGTCCCTTGATCTTCCTCTCCATTGCCGGTGTCATTAACGTAGCACTGAACGTGGTCTTCGTCACCGTCTTCCATATGAACGTGGCAGGCGTTGCCCTTGCTACCACCATTTCTCAGGCTATTTCGGCTGTGCTGGTAGTCGTTGCGCTGATGCGCCGTACCGACGCTTGCCGTCTGGATCTGCGGAAGATGCGCTTCTATCCCCAGCAGCTGAAAAAGATCGTTAGCATCGGTCTGCCTGCAGGCATTCAGGGCTCGCTCTTCTCCATTTCCAACGTCATTATCCAGTCTTCGGTCAACTCCTTCGGCGATATCGTGATGTCGGGCAACGCCGCGGCAGGCAACATCGAAGGATTCGTTTACGTCTCCCTCAACGCCTTCCATCAAACCGCCGTGAACTTCACCGGTCAGAATGCAGGCGCCCGCAATTACAAGCGCGTTTTCCGCACCCTGTGGATTTGTCTGGGCTGTGTAACTGCGGTGGGACTTTGCTTCGGCTCGCTGGCTTACATCTTCGGCGAGAATCTTCTTTCCATCTACATCACCGACTCGGCCAAGGCAATCGAGTACGGTATGATCCGACTCTCCTTCATCTGTCTGCCCTATTTCCTCTGCGGTCTGATGGACGTTACCACCGGTGCGCTTCGCGGAATGGGTGCATCCCTTGTGCCGATGATTATCTCGGTGCTGGGTGTCTGCGGGATCCGTATCGTGTGGATCTACACCATCTTCCAAGTCCCTGCATACCACACTCCCGAGTGTCTCTATCTCTCCTACACCATCTCGTGGGTTGCTACCTTCCTCACCCAACTTGTCGCCTTCATCTTCGTCTTCCGAAACAACCGTCGGCGGTGGGATGCGCTGGAGATGGAAACTTCGGAAGTATAACTCCAAGGATTTTCTATGAAAAGATTCGTTTGCTTTAGTTTGGCGCTGCTTATCGTCTTTCTGCTGATGCCCCTCTCGGCAGCGGCTGCTACTCCCTCCGACTCGCCTGTCTTTGTCCTGCGTGCAGGCGGAGGCTCCTCCGGCGGCGGAGGGGGCGGTGGCGGCGGCGGTGGTGGTGGAGGCTCTTCCGGACACCACACCTCCCGTGGGTCGGGGAGCGGCAATCCCTTCGCCCTTCTGCTGCCCATCGGAGCGTTCATTTTCATCTCCTCTGCGGCAGGCATCGCCTACCGTCTGCGGCTGTCCAAGTACGCCCGCAATACCAAAAAGCTGCTGGCGATGCTGGAGCGCAAAGACTCGGCTTGGAAGTACAAAAACATCCTGCGGCAGGTGAAAACCACCTATTTTGCGGTGCAGAAGGCTTGGACGCAGATGGATCTCTCCATCTCCAAGGCCTATATGTCCCCGTCGCTGATGGAAAACTTCCACAGCAAGCTGTCTTGGATGCAATATCAGGGACGTCAGAACGTCCTGAAACGAATCAAGCTCACCGATGCCATCCCCGTGGGACTCTACGACGATCCCGACGACAGCAAGGACTTCGTTTGGTTCTACATCGAGGGACGAATGGTGGACTACACCATCGACACCCATACCCGTATGATCGTGGAAGGCACTACCCTCCCCTCCGGCTTTGAGGAATACTGGCAGTTTACCCGTACTCCCGGCGGCGGTTGGGTGCTGAACCGGATTCTCCAAAAGGACGAAGCGGAGCAAATCCCCTTCTCGATCTGATCTATCAACACATACATCTATGGAAAGCTTACGATTATCCTTTGAAGCCGTGATGCCCATCTTCCTTCTGATGGCGCTGGGCTATCTGCTCAAAGGGCTGAAATTTGCGGAAAAATCCACCTTTGACGCAATGAACCGTTTGGTGTTCAAGATTTTTCTGCCCATTCTCCTCTTTTATAACATTTATCAGACCAATCTCGGACAGATCTTCAACGGCAAGCTGATTCTCTTCACCGTGATTGCCATTCTCACCGTCTTTTTGGTAGGCTATGCGGTTGTGCTGAAAGTCACCCGAGACAACGCCCGCCGCGGGGTGATTCTGCAGGGATTCTTCCGCTCCAACTACGCCATTTTGGGCATTCCCTTGGTAGACTACGTCTGCGGTGATTCTGCTACCGGGCTTGCCTCCCTGATGGTGGCGATAGTAGTGCCCCTGTTCAACATCCTTGCGGTGATTTGCTTAGAGCGATTCCGCAACAAGAGCGTGAAAATTGGCAGTCTGCTCTGGGGAATTTTAAAAAATCCCCTATTCCTCGGCTGTATGGCAGGCGCGATCTTCCTGATTGCCGACCTCTCTCTCCCCACCTTTGTGGAAAAGGCAGTGCGATCGGCATCTCAGATTGCTTCCCCGCTGTCGATGGTAATACTGGGTGCGGGATTCGCCTTCTCGGGCATTGGCAAGTATCTGAAGGAGATTCTCATCACCGTTTCGGCGAAATTGGTGATCGTTCCCCTCTTTGCCGTAACTGCGGCCGCTCTGCTGGGATTCCGTGGCGAAGCGCTGGTTTGCATTCTCATCACCTTCGGCGCTCCGGTTGCGGTGTCCTCCTTCTCTATGTCTCAGCAGATGGGCGGCGACGAGAAGCTGGCGGCACAAAACGTGGTGATGTCCTCGGCACTCTGTCTCCTTACCTTGTTCGGATGGATCTGGGCGCTGAGTGCGCTGGGTCTGATTTGACGGTCTCACACAAAACCTCCCCCGATTTCTTGGAAATCGGGGGAGGTTTTGTGTGCGTGGCGTCTGTAGCGGGCTGTCGAGGCGCCAGCCCCTACCGCTATAGCGGGAAACGATCGTTGTTGCGCCGTGAGGGAAGGTTTCACAAGCACAATTCTTTTAAAAAAACACCATTTTTTCAAAAATCCCCCTTGACAAATGGGATTGGATGTGCTATTCTATACTTAGTAGCAAACTACTACTAAGTATAGAAAGTGAGATATACGAATATGGCAAACGGTGAAAGAGAATTTTTGCTGAATTATCATAAAGAAGATTACGACAGACCGTCGGTGGCGGTGGACTTGGTGCTGTTCACTCTGCAAGACGGCAAGCTGACGGTGTTCCTGCAGCCCCGTGAGGAGCATCCCTATCAAGGAGTTCTCGCTCTGCCCGGTACTTTCGTGGATACACGGGAATCCATCGACGATGCGGTGCGCCGCTGTCTGCTCCAAAAAATCCGGCTGGACGGCATCTACTTCGAACAGCTCTACACCTTCGGCGCGGTGGACCGTGACCCCCGTATGCGGATCATCTCGGTCGCCTACTATGCGCTGGTATCGGCCGACAAACTGCTAGAGATGGATCCCACCGGCGACGTGCTCACCCATTTCTATCCCGTTTGCGAGATGGACTTCCCTCTTGCCTTCGACCACCGCACCATCGTGGAGTGCGGCGTCGCTCGGATCGCAGGCAAGGCGGAGTACACCGACATCGCCTTCGAGCTGCTCCCTGCCGACTTCACTCTCCCCCAGCTGCAGGCAGTTTATGAGATTCTGCTGGGCAAACCCCTCTACAAAGCCAACTTCCGCAAGAAGATTGCCGACAAAATCGTGGCTACCGACCGTATGACCGCACCGGACGGTCATAGGCCCAGTCAGATTTACAATAAGAAGCCCGCTCCCGAGGTTTCCGGCGATCAATAATCCCCTCGAAAGGAGACTCCTATGAATCACACCTATCAAAAACCGCTGACCGGCCAGTCGGTCGGTATTGTATTCGGCTCATTTTCTCCTCTGCATCAAGGACATCTGGATCTGATTTTCCGCGCCAAAAAGGAAAACGACGGCGGTTGTATCGTCATCGTCTGCGGATACGAGGGAGACAAGGGCGAACCCCTGATTCCTCTCGGAAAACGCTACCGCTATACCCGCAAGCTCTTTGCCGACGATGATTTGGTTGCGGTCTATCCCATCAACGATACCGAGCTGGGGATTGCAGAATACCCCAATGGCTGGGACGGCTGGATGGGCGAGTTTTTCCGCATCTGGGCAAAGGCGGTAACAAATCCCGACTCCACCCATCGCCGCTGGTACGTGGGCGAGCCCGACTACTTTGATGGGCTGACCCACCGCTTCGGAGAAGAGGCGATTTTGGTGGATCGCGGAGAAAACCGCATCAGCGGCACGTTGATCCGAAACAATCCCCTCCGCTACTGGGATCGGATCGCGCTCCCCTTCCGTGCTGCCTATTCTACCAACGTCCTCATCTGCGGCACTGCCTCCGAGGGAAAGACCACGATGACCGCCGATCTGGGCAAATATTTCGGCACGGTCTACAGCCACGAGTGGGCACGGGATTATATGGATGAGCAATCTGTCTCCGATTGGGAGTTCGACAGTATGGATTTTTTGGCATTCCTGCGAGGACAGTACGCCCTCAACCGGGAGAAAATCGAATCGCCTGCCAATCGAGGCGTCTTTTTCGCCGACACCGATGCAATGGTGACCAAAATGTACGCAAAATACTATGCCAAGGACGACTCCTGCGGACTCACCGACATCGAATACAATGCCATTGCCGCCGCTGCCGATGAAATCACCCGCAAGTCGAAGTGGGATCGGATCTATCTCCTCTGCCCTCACGGCAAATTCGTGGACGATCACCAGCGGTATATGGCGCACTCGGGGGACAACGAGCGTCGGGAGCTCTTCGATCTGCTCTGCGAGATCATCCGCGAGGCAGGTCTGTGGGAGAAAACCGTTGTGCTGGACGGAGGATATTACAACAATTTCAAACACATTGTCAATGACGTAAAGGAGCTGATGGCAAATGACTAAGGCGAAAAATTGGATTCTGAACGAATTTTGGATCGGCTATACCCTTTTTGAAAAGCTGTTTATGCTCTCGATGCTGGCGGTACAGATCATCGTGTACTGCGTTGCCCCCGATACGGTGCTGGGCATTATCGCAGGCATTTCGGGCGTGATCTCGGTGGTGCTTTGCGCCAAGGGAAAGATTTCCTTCTACTTCATCGGCTTCGTGCAGACCATCACCTATCTGTTTTTGGCGTGGGAGAACCGCTTCTACGGCGAGGTGCTGGAAAACGTCTTCTACCTTGTGACGATGGTTTGGGGCATCTTCATCTGGAAGAAGAATATGAACCGCAACGATGACGGCTCTACCGAGGTAGCGGCCAAGAAGTTCTCTCTCCTCCAATGGATTGCCGCAATCGTCGGCACGCTGGCGGCAACTGTTGCGATGGGCTTTGCCCTGGACAAAATCGGCAGTGCGCAGGCTTACACCGATGCCGCCACCAACGTGATGGCCATCTTCGCCCAGCTGCTGATGGTGCGCCGCTATCGGGAGCAGTGGATCTGGTGGCTGGTGATTGACATTCTCTGCGTGAAGATGTGGTTCGTGGCAGGCAACTGGTCGATGGTGGCAATGTATATCGGCTGGATCGCCAACTGCATCTACGGCTGGGTGAATTGGACTCGGCTGGAGAAGAAAGCAAAGCTCGCAAGCTCCGCCGCAGAAGGCTTATAAGCAAAGACTATTTTCAAGGAGGAGAAACAGATGGCAGAACGCAGTGAACACTCCTACACCGACCGATACGGCCATTCCTGCCGCAATTCCATCTATATGATGGACGAGGACACCGTGGTATTCGGCGGCACGCCGCAGTTGGAATATGACATCGCTCCCATTCGTGCACAGCTGAAGTATGCGGTTTCGGTTTACGGCAAGCTATACAAATGCCACTACCGCATCAAAGACGGTGAACTGCTGATCAAAAGTATAGAATATCGGGGGAAGCCCATTCTCAAGCATCAGCTCCCCTGTGCCGAACCGAGGCTCCGAGGCTTTCACACCAACCGATTCGGTAGAATCAAGGAAGCGCTGATCTGCTATGAGTTTCCCGGTGACGGGATACGGGTAGACTACACCGGCACGCTGCTGTTCGGACAGGAGTTCATTATGCGCTATTATCCCCTCGATGACAAATATACGCCCTGCCCCTTCGAGCCGTCGGTGTATCGGCGAGTGTACGAAATATACTTCGAGCACGGCAAAGAGGTCAGCCGCAAGCTGGTGGAGACACACGCATAAGCATAGTTTGGCACCATAATTACGTTGATTGGAAAGAGATATGTTAGCAAAATGTATTGATTTTGGAAAGATAGAAAATCATCAAACTTCGAGTTGCGAGGATGCATACATTCAGAAAATATATGATAAGTATAAAATTGTTGTGCAAGAATCGTGTTTCGAAAAAGGAGCATTGCGGCAGT
>JAFTMF010000005.1 GCA_017452565.1 Clostridia bacterium | reverse complement strand
GACAGCCAAACAAAGGTGTTCGACGATGAGGCTCTCTATGAGCCCGGCTACGTGCAGGTAGTTTTCCTGAAAATCGAGAACAAGGGAACCGTCCCCTTCGATTTCCAAACGGCGGTGAACGTCACCGATTATACGCTTGCCACCAACGTGTTCGGTCAGCAGTTTAATTTGCAGGACTATCTGAAGTTCGGCGTGGTAACGGCTGACACCGAGGAAGAACTGGACGAAAAAGTCGAGACTCGCGATCTCGCAGAAGAGATCGCCAATATGAAGCTGAACAACTACTCCACCGACGTGGCGGAGCTGGAAGCGAAGGGAACCGTCTATATGGCCTTGATCGTTCGGATGCCTAAAGAAGTTGCCAACGAAGCCAACTACCGCGGCAATACGATCCCGAAGGTTGAGCTGGGACTGATTGTCAACGCAACCCAGCAGAAACCTACCCCATAATAGATTAAGCAAAGAAAGGAGGGCATTGATGTGAAATCATTCTATAACGAGTATTTTCGAATCCCCAAAGAGGGCGACGGCAAGATAACCGACAAAGTGATGCTGGTAAAAGTAGCACAAATCGTAGTGACGATGATAGTCTGCCTAATCGCAATGAGCTTGTCCGCATACGCCTATTTTTCGCATAATGTCACCTCCGGTGTAAATATCATCCAGTCGGCTGACTTTGGATTGAATGTTTCGGTGATGAAGATTGACACGGTAGCCAACACCGAAACGGAAATCTTAGCCGGTGAAGGCGGAATCTATCAGCTGGAGAGTGGACAGTATACCGTGACCTTGACGAAGAAGGGAACAGCCTCCACCGGATTTGGTGTGATTGAGGTAACTGTTGGAGGCAACACCACTAAGTACCACACCCAGCAGTTGGGAGTGGGTGGAGTACCGGATTCAACGGCAGTGCCTGCTACGTTGGAATTCAAGCTGAATCTGTCCGCACTGCCTGCCGATGAAACGGCAACGATCAAGATCACGCCGCATTGGGGAACTTCCATCTATTATCATTACAATACCGATAGTAGCAATCAGTTGTACATACAGCAAAATGGGGAAGTAACCGTCACCCCCACTGTCAGCGCAAGCATAGAGGAAGAGGAATCCTCCAATGGCGAAGAGGGGACCACTCCTCCCGATGAAGAAGCAGGAACTCCCCCTCCCGATGAGACTCCCGACGAAGGAACCGGAACCGATTCCACCGATTCCTTGTCAGTGCAAAGCACCCAAACCGAATCCACCACACCCACTGAGATAGTGCACATCGTTACATCCGAAGACACGCTGAATTCCATCTCCAAGAAATACGGTGTGTCCATCGAGCGAATCGTCATCTACAACAACATCCCCGATCGCAACGTCATCGAAACCGGCCAGCGGATCGTCATCCCGCCGGACGATTGGGTAATCCCCGCATAGCAGACGGATAAACCGCAAACGGTTGTCGTTTGGCAAAAGAAGCGCAGTCCATTCCGACCACCGAGTGAAGTCGAAATGGACTGCGTTTTCACATCGAAAAGAGGTAATGTACAATGACATCCGAGAAAACCGCCGATATCAGCCACCAAATGACAGCCGAATCTATGACCGCCTTCATCCGCATGGAAACCGACAAAGGCGTATCTGCCAATATGCTTCGCCGATTTAATGGCACCGTGAAAGCGGTGTATGATTACCTCCCCGAAGACAAGCTGCTATCGAGAGAGCGCTTGCTGGAATGGCGTCGGGATATGGAAAAACAGGGATATTCGGATGTGACTATTCGCAATTACGTGAAGTACATCAACCGCTATCTGGACTTCGTTGGCTGCTCCGAGATCCGCTTCAATCGCGGAAAAGCCAAGGACATCGCCGGTATTACCTTCGGCAATCTCACCGCTATCGAGCCCACGGGCGCTAAGAATCGCGGAGATATTGTTTGGAAATGCGTCTGCAGCTGCGGCAACACCATAGATTTACCCGCCACGAGGCTTTTGAGTGGCAATACCTCCAGCTGTGGTTGCTTGCAGAAATCCCATCTCAAAAAAGTGAACAAAACCTTCGCCAACACTAACCTTGCGCAGGTGCTGAGAGACAATCCCATCAGCACAGTTTCCGTAAGCGGCTACGTTGGAGTTGCGCCCAAGCGGGACAAGTGGCAGGCGTATATCCGATACAAGGGAGTCAATTATTTCCTCGGCTGCTACGACGATATGGAAGATGCGATCAAAGCACGCGCCCGAGCGAAGGAACTCGTCATCGAGGACGCCACCAAGCTGCTTGAGATTTACGAGGAGCTGCAGCAAGAAGCGGTTGCGATGGTGGTTCAGGGGGAGACAAGCGGGCAAACATGAATCGCACTCATATCCGCAAGATAGCGAGCCTTCTATCGCGTATCCACCGCTTCCTCCTTTTCTTTTCCCCTCCTTTCGAGGAGAAGAGGCTTGGAGGAAGATTACGAGAAGAAAACGCTCTCCTCTTGCCCTCTCTCAAAGGAGGACGGGAGGAGAGGGAAGAGAAGGGACGAGATGAGCCTCCGTCCCTCCTCTCGTTCTTCTCCACGAAGCTGATTGCACATTTCGCGGATATGCGCCTCCCGTCCCCTCAAATCGCATAATATCCCGCGATCACATTCAGCCGATCCTCCCATTTTCCCGTGTCTCGATTGAACGATCCGTGCCCCAGCCAGCGAGAGACCATAGCCATCGCCTGACGGTCGAACACCTTGCCCTTGGCATCTCCCCTACAATAGTACTTTTCCGCTCTTGTAAGCGATTCTAACGGCCTTGAGAAGCGTTGCAACATCGCCTGCGCGTACGCTCTACGATTGCGATGCTCGTCCATCTTTTTGGGCACCATACCTTGAGGAATCAACCGCTCCGTGGGTGCTCTTCGGGCTGCCAGTTCCAGCACCGACTGAGCAAAGTCGGGATCTACACGGATCTCACGCTCCTTGCCGCCCTTGCTTTTGTCCACGTATATGTAGACGTAGCCGTCCGCATCTAACCGCACATTGCACGCTCTGACCCGTGAAAAATCCATCCTCCGCAGTCCGGCAGCACGCCCCAGCATCTCCACGTCGGGGTGATTTTTCGCACTATAAGAACGATCTCTCGTGCTGGCACCTCTGCTGCGCGTGATGTCCTCTCTGCGGCGGATCGGCAGATCTGCGCAGATTTCGTTACAACTCACACCGTACAGTTTGGCGATGGCAGATCGCTCCAGTCGGAGTGTCCACGCACTGTACTTGTCTCCGTTAGGCTTACTCCTGTGGAGATACTCAATCGCATACGGGCGAAGCCGCTCCAAAGTGTTGACTCCCTCGCTCGGATGCTGTGTCCGCACCCATCTTGCAAAGGTACAGCATTCCCTTTTATATGCCTCCAGCGTTCGTCGAGAAACGATCATACGCCGGAGGACTTCTTTTTTATTGGCGTACTTGTCGACGCCGTCGAAGTGAATGAGCGCATTGAGCACGTCATTGATTTGCTTGACTAAACTTCCTTTTCTCATTGAAATTCTCCTTCTAAGGTTAATTTTTTAGGGGATAACGCGCCCCAATCGCGCCGTTTTCGTTCACGCCACTATGGGCACGGAGGATTTTTTAGGCTGCTCTCCGATGCAGTCTGCGAAATTCATGAGATAGACGGTTATAATCTCTTTTTTCGTAGATATTTGCCGTCATTTATCCCACATTCCGCGATTACTCGCATGCTCAACCTGTAGTTTCTCGGCAGATCTGATCTACAGTTACGCTGCCTATATAGTCGGATATTCATTCTATGTTTTCCTTTCAATCAGTTTCTGGCGTTCATAATAAGGCAAAGCATAGCGAGTGGAGCTTGCAAGTCTCTCTTGCCAAGCTTGGTATTATCATCTCCATTCGTCATCAATACTCTCTCTATATATTATAAACGATTGGGGGGTGGGCAAATAAAATAAATGACTTTTTTTCATCATGAAACCGCGCCTCACCTTTCAGTTTATATTCTAACCTATCCCCTGCACTCGGACTACTGCGTAGGTTGCTCCAAATGCAGGGGATTTTTGCGGTTTTAGCCTGCCGTCAGACTGTATGCGGGCGGTGTAGGTGCTCATTTTTTGATTTTTTTTATTTGACCCCCCCCCAATCGTTTATAATATATATATGAAGACAAAAAATGCACGGAGAACTATCAACGAAAGGACAAGTACTCCGTGCTAGATTGGAGGTACACAATTATAATCGCAAAAACCTGCTACATAGTAGCAATCATCCACCAATCCACACCGGACGGTGCATAACCGTCCATGTCCGGGCCACAGGCCCAGAAAGGCATCTATATGAACTACAAACCATCCGACTACACCGATGTAGGCCAAGCCACCGTCTTAGCAAAACGCTACGGCAACATCCTGCGGTACTCCAACGCTACCGGCTACCTGCGTTATGACGGACGCTGTTGGCAAGTGAGCAATCTTGATGCGCAGAGCGTTGCACAAGCACTGACGGAGCAGCAATTGGCAGAAGCCAACGACGCTTACAATAACGCACAGTTAGCAATGCAATCTAGCGGAGCGGCGGTGATACTCGCAAACGTGGGCAAATCTAAGGCCGTCATGACAATGACAGATGAGCAACAAGAGATATATCAAGACTATCTTGATGCTAAGACTTATCAAGCCTATGCGTTGGATCGTCGCAGCACCCAACACATCGCTGCCACATTGCAGGAGGCGCGTCCTAAACTGCAGATTGACTCGTGTGTCTTAGACGCCAATCCGTATCTATTGTGTACCCCCGCTGCTACATACGATCTACGCAAGGGACTGCAAGGTGCACGCAAGCACTCCCCAAATGATTACATCACTAGAATTACAGCCGTCTCTCCCGGTAGTCGCGGCGCAGAGTTATGGCAATCGTTTTTGCTGCAGATTTTTAGCGGAGATCAGGACCTGGTAGACTATGTGCAACAGATATGCGGTCTTGCAGCTATCGGCAAGGTGTTGCAGGAGGCGATCGTAATAGCATATGGAGGAGGGCGCAATGGTAAGTCTACCTTGTGCAATACCATTGCCCGTGTGTTAGGCACTTATAGTGACAGTGTATCAACCGATGTACTGATCAATAGTAGCAACCGTAACATTATGCCAGATTTGGCAGAGTTGCGGGGCAAGCGCCTGATCCTGGCCTCCGAACTGCCCTGTAAGGCGCAAATGGATGATGCAATCATCAAGCATTTGTGCTCAACGGATAGCATTACCGGTGCTAAAAAATACAAGGATACGGTCACGT
>JAFTMF010000037.1 GCA_017452565.1 Clostridia bacterium | reverse complement strand
GTGTCGATGATGGGTTTTACGATGGCACGGGTGAACTTGTTCTTATGGAGCGGGCCTACCAGCTCTGTGATCGCCCAGCTTCTGCCCATACCTGCGGTGAGCTGGACGAACAGCTTTGCGCCGGTCTTGTGGATCTCGTCCATAAAGACCTTCAGATCCTTGAACATCTTGGGGTTCTGCCACAGCCACTTGCCCCAGAAGGTGTCGCGCAGAGGTGCGATGCCGGGGATGATCAGACCGACGTTGTTCTTGGCACGCTCTAAAAAGAGCTTTGCCGCCTCCTCGTCGAATCCGCAGCCGGTGAGCTCAAACCAGCCGAAGAGAGACGTGCCGCCCATGGGGCACATAACAATGCGGTTTTTGATTTCCACATTTCCTATTTTCCAAGGGGTAAATAGGGCTTGATATTTAGGGTCCATTTGTTCCATTGGGATAGTCTCCTTTCAATATATGTATATACATATTGATTTTACTGGGTGGGTGAGGGTTTGTGGGAAGAAAAGAGGTACAAATCCCTCCCGATGGTCGGGATTTGAATTAAATGTATTTTGCACCTTTCTTTGTGAAAAGAAAGGTGCCCAAAGAATCATTTTAGGGGCTCCGCCCCTAAAAGTCACCCCGGGGTCGCGCCTGAGGGCGCTCCATTGGGAGAGGCGCTTCTGCATTCAACAGAGTTTTTGTACTATGCAGATGGGTGTCGTGCAGCGACACCAAGTCTCTGCCCTTCCCGTGAGATTCTTCAGCAACACTAATCCTAAATCGTTTCTGCTGTGGATCATTGTTCGCTTTTTGTTTGTGCGAACAACCTGCGCCGGGGGTGCGTTTCGTTCTTCTCTTGCCACCGGATAGGCATACCTACCTATGATATTATTGATTATACAACAATTTCGCAAAAAAAGCAAGTGTTTTAGAAGAAAAAGGCAAAAATAACAAGTGACAGAGCCGTTTTTTTGTGCTATAATATGAACAACGGATATCATTCTGCAAACTATTATATCAAAGAGGTGATTCGATGAAGAAAATCATCAGCGGTTTTCTCTGTCTGACCCTGCTGGCAACCGGCCTTCCGCTGGCTGCCTGCAAGAAAAATCCGGCGGCGACAACCACCAATCCTAACGCCAATAATGGAGGAGTTATGAACAACGGAACATCAAACGCAACCATTTACGGAATGCTTACCGAGGATTTAGTCAATCCCGTGGGCATCGACGACAGTACCCCTGTCTTTAGCTGGAAGACTGCTTCCGAGCAGATCGGCTGGCTCCAGTCTGCTTATCAGATCGTGGTCAAAAAAGGCGACACGGTGATGTGGGACAGCGGCAAGGTAGAGGCAGGCGAGTCCGTAGGCATCCCCTACGCAGGCGAAACGCTGGAATCTTCCACCGAGTACAGCTGGACCGTTACCGTTTGGGACCAAACCGGCGCATCCAAGACCTCTGACACCGCTACCTTCGAGATGGGTCTCTTGGGCAAGAACGCATTCAAGGACGCCAAGTGGATCAGCTACGACGAGACCGATCTCTATACCGGCACTAAGTACACCATCGACTTCGACTTTATCATCGACCGTGACAATCAGGGCTTCTGCTTCGGTATGAAGGACACCGGTACCTTCGTAATGTGGCAGGTGAACACCCGCTCGACTCCCGGTAAGATACTGCTTCGTCCTCACTTCAAGTCGAACGGCAACTGGACCGCTTATCCCGGCGGCCCCGGCAACGTGCAGGCGGTGGACGTTACCTCCGCTATCGGCTACACCGGCTCCATCATCGGCAAGACCGTTCACGAGCGCATTGAGGTTGACGGCAAGGTCATCAAGACCTACTTCGGCAAGGACGCTGACAGTCTGACCCTCGCCTCCACCTACACCCACAGCGCAAACGTTCCCCTCACCAACATCGGCGTGCGCCACTCCAGCGATGCTTCTGCAGACAGAGAGGTTGCCCGTTACGACAACATCGTCATCCGTGACGCCGAGGGCAAGGTAATTTACGAAAACGATTTCTCCGGCGATCAGTCCAATTTCGTAGGCTCTGCACAGGTATCCCTGCAGGACGGTATGCTGAAGGCAGGCTCTCAGGAGACTCTGGGCGAGCACATCGCTTACCTTTCCACCGCAAGCTCTATGCCCGCTTTCCGTAAGCCCATCACTATTAAGAGCGGTCTGGTTTCCGCGAAACTGTACACCGCCGGTCTGGGCGTTTACGAGGCCTACGTCAACGGCGAGCGCATCGGCAGAAAGTACGCCGACGGCAAAATCGAATACGTTGCACTGAAGCCCGGCTTCACCGAAATGGCTGACCGCAAGTTCTATAACACCACCGACATCACCTGGATGCTGAAGGAAGGCGAAAACGTCCTTTCTGCAGTAGTCACCCACGGCTGGTGGAGCGACCAGGCAGCCGGCAAGTACGGCAAGGAAGATGCATTCCTTGCAAAGCTGATCCTCACCTACTCTGACGGCACTACCGAGACTATCGTTACCGATAACAGCTGGAAGACCGCAAAGCAGAGCGCAGTCATCTTCGCCGACATCTACACCGGCGAGACCTACGATGCAAGAGTGGACCAGTCCTGGATGAAGCCCGGCTACGACGACTCCGCTTGGTCCGAGATCAAGGTGAACACCGAGTTCAAGGGCACCATCTGTGCTTGGATGGGCTCTCCCATCACCGTCCGAGAGGATCTCAACCGTGATCCCCAGTCTATCACCGTTTACAAGGGCGCTACCGGTGCCAACGGCAACCAGTACGGCAAGATCAACGTGGTCAAGACCTACAAGGATGGCGAGTCCTTCACCCTGAATCCCGGCGAAACTGCGCTGGTTGACTTCGGTCAGAACTTCGCAGGCTGGGAAGCATTCACCGTGGAAGGCAAGGCTGGCACTGTACTGACCATCGAGCACGGCGAAATCCTCAACGATAAGAACGGTCTGAAGTCCCGCGGCAACGACGGCCCCGAGGGCTCCATCTACAACGCAAACTACCGCAGCGCAGCTGCTACCACCATCTACACGCTGGCCGGCGGCGGCAAGGAAAGCTATCACCCCGCATTCAGCTTCTACGGCTTCCGCTACATTGAGATCACCACCACCGAAACGGTTACCTTCCACAGCGTGGACGGTCAGGTTGTGACCTCCGTCGAGCGTGACGACGGCTTCATCGAAACCTCCGACAAGGACGTGAACCAGCTGATTTCCAACATCCGTTGGGGTCAGTACTCCAACTACCTGTCCATCCCCACCGACTGTCCTCAGCGTGACGAGCGTATGGGCTGGACTGCAGATACCCAGGTATTCGCAGAAGCAGGTATGTATATGGCATTCTCCAAGAGCTTCTTGGAAAAATTCCTCACCGACCTTCGTGACAGCCAGCGCAATGACGGCGCATATCCCGGCACCACTCCCACCGGTAACTACGGCGGCGCAGACTGGGGCGGCACCGGCTGGGCTGATGCAGGTATCATCGTTCCCTACACTCTCTACACTCACTACGGTGATGTCGCAGTTATCGAAGAACACTGGAAGTCTATGAAGATGTACGTGGACTCCTATCTGGGCGCCACTAATGGCCGCGGTCCTCGCAACGTATGGGGTGACTGGCTGGCATACGAGTCCAACGACGGCGAGATCCAGGATATGCTGGCAGTAGCCTTCTACGCTTGGGACGCTCTGATGATGGCCGAGATGGCAGAAGCCATCGGCAAGGATTCCGATGCACAGAAGTATCTGAAGCTCTACGAAAAGGAAAAGGAATACTTCATCGACAAGTACGTCAGAGAGGACGGCAAATTAAAGCGCGGCGAACAGTCTGTCTGCCTGTACGCACTCTTCCTGAACCTGGTTCCCAACGAGGATTCCTTCAACGCCATCGAAAAGCAGCTGGTAGAAAACATCAAGCGCAAGGGCAACCGTCTCCAGACCGGCTTCCTGGGCAC
>JAFTMF010000036.1 GCA_017452565.1 Clostridia bacterium | reverse complement strand
ATGGGCCTACACGCTCTTCCCCCGTAGGGGCGACCTGCGGTCGCCCGTTCGTGGGTCAGAGAGCAGAAAAATTCACATTCCTCTGTACAGATCGGCGTACTTGGCAGCCGATGCGTTCCAGGAGAAGTCTGCGCCGATTACGTTGCGCAGGAGTTTCTTACGGGTGGCGTCATCCTCCCACAGTGCGATGGCACGGCGGATGGCGTCCAGCATATCGTGGGCGTTGTAGGAGAAGAAGGTCACGCCGTTGCCCTCTCCCGTCTCGGGATTGAAGGGCTTGATGGTATCGTACAGACCGCCGGTCTCACGCACCACGGGGATGGCCGCATAGCGGGAGGCGATCATCTGAGACAAACCGCAGGGCTCCGACTTGGAGGGCATCAGGAAGATGTCGCAAGCGGCGTAAATCTGCTTGGACAGCTTCTTGTCAAAGCGGATGAGCGCACGCACCTTGTCGGGATAACGGGATTCCAGATAGCGGAAGAAGTTCTCGAACTCTTCGTTGCCGGTGCCCAGCACTACCAGCTGTACGTTGCCGTCCAGCACCTGATCGATGACGTGCTTCACCAGATCCACACCCTTGTGGGAAACCAGACGGGTGATCATAGCGATCATAGGGATATTTTCGTCCACGGGCAGGTTCAGCTTGCTCTGCAGAGCGGTCTTGTTGGCCAGCTTGTTGGTAAAGAGACGGTACTTCGCACCGAACTTGGGACCGATCATATCGGGATCGTTCATAGGATCGTAGTAAGTCACGTCGATACCGTTGACGATGCCGCTGGATTTGTAAGCGTTCTCGCCGATAATGCCGTCCAGACCGGAGGCATAGTAGGGGGTGCGCAGCTCTTCGCTGTAGCGCTGGCTGACGGTAGTCAGACGGTCGCAGGCAACGATAGCGCCCTTGGTGAGGTTCACACAGTTGTCAAACTCCAACAGAGACATCGTAGAGGAAGGCAGAGCGAAGACTTCACCCAAAATATCCTTGCCGTAAATGCCCTGATACTCGATGTTGTGGATGGTGTAAACCGTCTTGATGTTGTAGTGAGGGTAGCGCACCTTGGAGTAGATCACGGTGAGCGCAGACTGCCAGTCGTTGGCGTGGAGAATATCGGGGATGAAGCCGATTTTATCCATCATTTCCATAACGGCCAAAGAGAAGTAAGCGTACCGCTCGCCGTCATCGTACTCGCCGTAAAGACGGGAACGCTTGAAATAGTATTCGTTGTCAATGAAGTAAACGGTGACGCCGTCCTTCTCCAGTGCCCACACGCCGCAGTATTGACAGCGCCAAGCCAGCTGAACGGTAAATTCCGCTACTTTGGTCATTTTTTCTCTCCAATCGGGGGTGATTTTGCCGTGGAGGGGCATAACCATCCGCACGTCATCCTCGGGAGAGTAAGCCTTCAGCGCGGCAGGCAGAGAGCCCAGCACGTCGCCCAGACCGCCGGTAGAGGCAAAAGGCAGCGCTTCGCCGCCTACGTATAAAATCTTCATATAAGTATCTCCTTTTGACAGAATTAAAAAGGATTGCAAAGATAGCATATCCGTAAAAAGATAGACCTATCCACAGTTTATTATAACACGAAAGCGCGCATTTGTCAATTGAAATCTATTACAAATCGCTGAAAAGATGGAAAATCACATTGAAAATGTGGATTTGATCACTCTTGATTTTGGAAGGCGTACAAAATATACCTCGCCCAATCGTTGGCTTCCCGCTCGATGCTTCGATCGGTGCGCCCTTTTTTATCTTCAGCAAAGAACCACTGGAAATAGTGGGTCAGCTCGTGGAGGAGGGTGAAATGTACGTCCTCCGCACTAAGATGTGTCCAAAGCTGACCTGCCACGGCAATGCGGGGATAGAGTTTTCTCTTCGGGCAAATATCCTCATTATTCATAAACGTGCCGTAAAAGATATGCCCATCTTCCTCGGATTTATACCGTCTGTGATTGGTGATTTCAATATTACACCGCACGGGGAAATAGTAGGTTTTGCGCAGGTATTTCAAAAGCTCGTCGGTACGGGCAATCAGCTCGGGGGCAATGCCCTCGTCATAGGTGATGCGGATACCCGTCGCAGGCGCGGTGTAGGGCTGACAGACCGCACGCTGTCCTCGCTCGATCCAGATATAGGGAAAATCGTAGGGTTTCATACAATCGTGCACCTCCTTCAAAGAGATCGTAACAATAGTATAGCATAAATCGCAATCGTTTGCAAGAGGGATCGCTCACCGAAAAAGTCCCCAACGGAGCATCCGTCGGGGACTTTGGGGATCATACGTAGGTTTAGCTCTCGCTTTGGGCGTTTTCAGCAGACAGAACGGTCTGGAAATAGCTCTCGATGTCCTTGGTCAATGCATCGCATACGTCCCGCACCTTGGTCAGATAGGATTCGGAGAGAATCTTCAGCGTGCCGTGTGCCCAACAGTTGCGGCAAACGTTCAGCTGATGACAGCGATCCGAGAAATCTCTGCGGGAGGTGAAGGAAGGAAGCAACGGCTGGACGACGGGCCACAGCGTGGCGGAACGGAGCAAGGAACTGAGCGCATCAATGGACAGCACCTCAATCTTGGATACCGTCACACCGCGCAAGGTAGCGCCGAACTCCCAAGCGTTGTGCTGTAGCTGCGTCCAGGAGTTTTCGTGGAAGCCGGTAAAATTGATCTGATCCTGCCAGGTATCGCCGTACGCCGCCTTCATATGGGTTTCGGTGAACTTCCGCAGCCAATACTCGGCATTCTCAATAATGCTGCCGATTTCGGAGGACGTATAGGCGGGAGCATTGTCCCGAACGTACAGACGGAAGTTTTCGCAAATGGGCTCGTAGCACCACTCCATCTGTCCGCAGTAATTGTCCGCTTCTCCTGCAGCCGGACGGGTTGCCGCTCCGTCCGCCAGATCGGAATTGGCCACGACAAAGCCGTAATCGTACAAGCGCTGGGCTTGGGTAGTAAGATTGCGATCGTAAGCAGGGCCTTCGTAAATCTGACGGAAGGCGTGGAGGGCGGTATGACCGCTGTTGCGATCCACTACCGCAGATTGCAACAGCTCCAGCAAGCGGCTGTAAGTGGTAAGAATGCCGGCGCCGTCATACTTCCAGATCTCTCTGACGTTGATCTTGTCCCCTGCTTTGTAATGAGCGCCAATATACTCCCGAACCCTCATCAGCATACCGGGATGTCTGCCGCAAATGAATTCGATGTGTCCCTTGACCTCGTTGCTGAGCAGTCCGCAGGGAAGCTCCCCGTAGGAGCGGTAATACTCCTCCATCTCCCCGTTATCGAAGCCTCTGAGCACCAGCTCGGTGAGGGGGAACCCGTCGTTCCACGCCGAACCCGATCCCAGATTATGGGCGATGGTGGCGCCGTCTCTGCGGGAAATGATGATGATAGACAGCAGCAGATCCGCTCCCGCTTTGGGCGTGTAATCCCAAAGCGTCTGGAAGAATCGGCCATCGTGGTTATCGTCATCGGGGAATGCTTCCATAGCACGTTCAAACTCATCGAAAATGATGATAAAGTAGATGCCCAGCTCGGTGGTGTGCTCGAAGAAATAGTTGGCAATATCGTCCAGCATAGATTCTTCTACGCGGGTGATCTCGGGGGCTTTGCGGATCTGATCCAGCATCTCCCTGTATTCCAGCAAACACTCCACCACGTAATCATCATACTGCGGAGCATCGTTCAGCACGTCATCGGTAAGGAGCTTCATCAGCTGACGGAAGAAGGTTTCCAGAAAGCCGTAATAGGTCATTCCGCTTTTCAGCTTATATTCGACAATAAAGGTGCTCTTTCGGGGGGCGTTTTGGATGGTCTCTTTGAATTCTCGCACCAAACGGTTCACCATAGTGGTTTTGCCGATTCCATTGGGACCTCTCAGCGCACAGCAATATCCGCGGTCAATCTCGTACCCCGGCTTGCGCTCCCGAAAAACCTTTTCGCGCAAAAAGTTCATTTGTCTTTTACGGCCAAAAAACAAGCTGTCTGCCATATCAGATTCCTCCTTGACTGCTGTTACCGTAACGGTACACGATGTACCGACGGAATAGATCTACGTTGATTTTGATTCTGCCGTTCTTGTGCTCCAGCACGTGACGGTCTACCAGAAGATCCCGCACCTGCATAGATTGCACCTGTCCGCCCGGCAGTGCGTCGCAAATGACCTTGTCACTGCAATCGTGGTTGATGCCCTGGGATTCCAGCGCCACCGTCTTCAGGTATTGGAAAATGGGACGGGATTCGATGACGCCGGGATTGTCTCCATCCTCTTCCAGCAAAAATTCAAATTCGCTGGAGGACCACAGATTGGGATCGCGGATGCAATCGTCCACGATGCTCTGAACATCCTCGTCCAGCAACTCGGAGGAACGATAGAGAGGCGTTTCCTTCTTGGTGAAGTATTCGAAAATGCTGTCGCACAGACGCATCAGAACGAAGGGACTGCGTCCCGACAGATCCATCAGAAGGGATACCGCCTTTTCACCCAGCGGCGTATTGTAGACGTCTACGCCGAAGGCCGTTTCCATAGGCTCCTTGATCAGCGCCTTGGCAGATGCTTCGTCCAGCGCGGTCAACGGAATCTTCAGCGCCATCAGACCGCTTTGGTTGTATGCACCCAGCGCGGTCAGCGCACGCATCATATTGGCGTGACCGATGATGATCTGAATAAAGCCAAGCTCGGACAAAACGGGGATAAATCCCAGACTTTCCTTTACGCTGGGACCGCCGGCTGTATTGGTTTCCTGCTCCCGTCTGTAATCCGCCTCCAGTTGGGTAATCCAACGGGTAAACTCGTCAAAGACCAGCACCACTTGGTATTCATCCTGGGTAAATTCATAGAAGGAGCGGATGTAATCGTTGAATACCCAGCGCATCTGATCGTCTGCCACACGGGTCATCTTGGGAATACTCAGATCGTTTTCCTTCAGCAGATTCCAAAGATCCCGATGCTCTCTGCGGATCACCAGATCCATCATATTCAGGATGCTCTTATACAGGTTACTGTAGAAAATATCGGGATCGGTTCGGTAGTTGGCACAGTTGGTATTGAACTGCTTGAAGTACAGCACGATCGCCTTCTGCCGAGGCTCTTCCCTGCGGGCAAGGGCATTGCGCACCTGGAAAATCATACTGGTTTTGCCGCACTTCTTCTGACCGTGAATCATAATCACGCCGCCGGGCTTGAACCGAGTCTCCGAACGATCCAGTATATACTGCTTGATGCTTTCCATCTCCACGGTTCTGCCGTAGAACATGGTATCGTCCATCAAAACGTCCCGATGGCAATCCTTGTACGGATTGACTGCGTTCTCCTTGGGAATACGGTCCTCGTCCTTGCGGATCTGCAGATCCAGCGGGAATTCCTTGCGCTCGGTTCTCGTTTGCTTGGAACCCTTTTGGAAGGAATACACGTATTCGTACTTCATTACCGCGGCGATATGAATCTCCGTACCGAAGTGGAAGCTGCTGTCGATCTCCAGCTCGCCGTCGTAGACGATTACCTCTCCAAAGGCAACGTCCACGCCTGCACGCAGCTGTCCCTTCAGAACCGGCTGCCGCTTGATTTGCACGCCTTCAATATCCGATTCCAGCGCCAGCGTCATCCGCTTGGCGGTTTGCACCGCACTCAGACCGGTATTGGATACCAAAATCTTGATCTTGGCGTTGGTACGGTCCACGCTTCTGTGGTTGAGTCTGCATTCCATATGAGGAATCAGCTGAGGATTACTGTACAGCGCATTCAGCTCGCCCTCTACGATGGTCAAAAGACGCATCAGACTGCCGGTATTGCACAAAAGCTCCACTGCCTCCACCGTAGGATGCTCCTGAATCTCCTGATTCAGATCCTCCAGCTCCTGATAGATCTTGAGATAGTCTGCCTCGCTCTTTCCGTAATCGTTGGTCTGTGCCAAATAGAGCTCTCTCCAGCTGTCAGCGAACACCTTCAGCCGCTTTTGGTCGGTGGTACAGCTATATTTGACGATGCTGTCGATATTGAACTTGGATACGTCGGAAATCGCAAAATCCTTTTCCAATACCCGGAGCAGCTTCTTCTTCTCGTCTCTGTACTCGGCTCTGCAGCGATGGATCGCCTCGTCAAAGTCGTTTTTCAGCTCAGCGGGCAGGCCTTGAATGTTCCGGCACTCTGCGCCGAAATGGCGGATAAAGTAGTCGATATATCTGCCGTCCAGCTGAATCAGATGAGAGAGGAAGTTGCCGCTGTTTCTCACGGGAGCCCCCTCCAGCATCCGCTTCACGTCCAGCTCAAAGACGTCATAGTCCTTGCCGGCCATACGGATAATCTGATCCATTTCGCAGAAATCGGCGCTGAGCACCAGCCGCAGATTCCGCAAATAGACGTTTTCTCCGTCAAATGCCTGTGCATAGGTGATGGCATAGTAGCAGTATTCGTCCAGATTGGGATAGCGGTCTGCCAGAATCTCGCCCATCCGCTTGCGGATGCCGTATAGCATCGTCTTTCTGGCGGTGGTACTGCGAACCGCACGGAGAATGCTGAAATTGCCCTCTCCCTGATACTTCTGTCTGGCGCAGAAGGCGATGCGGATATTTTTATTGGATTCCGATTGGATATTGTTCCAGATCCAACCGATTTGTTGATCTACGTCTATGGTATCGTCAAAAGCGCCCATCTGTTTTTCCAAGAAGCGTACCAAGCCGGTAGAGAAAATATCGGTACCGTCGATGAGGTTCACGTCATCGTAATCGGTCTTGGACTCGGATACGTTCTTGCCGTCGTCCAGCAGATCGGCAGTGAGCTTGGTGCCCTTGACGTTGTAGTGCAGAGACACTTCTCTGCCCAGATACTGCTCCAGGACGTCGGGAGAGCCTTCCACCACCGTCTTGTAGGGGGTCTTTTTGTCTACCACGTATACGTCCTGCGTGCTGTCATACTCAATCTGCATATGGACCTCGTCCGTGCAGTTGATGTCCAGCGCAACGCCCAGCAGCTCTTCCGAATCCTCGTTCTTCATAGGCAGATAGACCGCGCGGATATAGACGGGGGCATTTTGCAGTGCCTCCCGCTTCACCTGCGCACTAACGTAAGCATCGCTCTGAATGGACAGGTAGTGACGGAAGCGCAGCGCATTCTGCTCTACCTCCACACAGCGCAGTCTCAGCTTTTCATCGTTGATGCAGTCTACCACCACGCCTGCTTGCCACGGGATCAGCTCCAGCACCTCGTTGCGCAGTCGGTTTACCGAAGTGATCCGACGGTTTTCGCAGGTGTAGAGCACCTGCATCTGCTTCTTGGCGGTTTTTACGATATTGTAGGAGCGCTGCTCCATCAGCGAGAAGTGGAACTGCATTCCGTTGTTCAGCACGCCCACGTTAAGCTCGTCGTCGAAATCGGTGAGCACGCCGAATCGGTAGATCTGATACCCTTCCAGGTTCACGGAGGAATCGTCCACCCGCACGCTGCCGTCGGGATAGCGCTCTACCACGCGAACCACCTTGCTATCCATATCCAGCCGATCCTCGATGTACAGATACTCCCCTTCCCGATAGTCGATGTATTCGTCCAGCTGTTTCTCCAGCGAGAGCAGGCTGTTTTCTATCAGCACCGACTTCAGCGGATAGCCCTTGACAATCCGAGCCACCATTTCGTACACCGTATCGCCGTCCGTAGTGCGATAGTAGCGGACTACGTACAGATACTGGCGGGTATCGGGCTCCTGATGCCGAAAGACGTTGGGGATCTGATCCAGCAGCTGCTGATCCTTCTGCGTGGAATAGTTCAGCGAGGTGCGCAGCTCTACCTCCTCTGCCTGCTTATCGTAGTCGGTAATCAAACCGAACTGCACGTTTCGCTCGGCCAGCGGGAACTGCTCGTCCAGCCGAATAGAACCGGAATCGATGGGAATATCCCGCAGAGAGCCGTCGGCATACCATAGAACCGCACCCTCCTGTCTGACCTTCTTCAAATCCACCCGGCGGCCGTGATAATCCAGATTCAGCGAAGCGGGCAGATTGAAAATTCGGATCCGCTGAATCTTGCCTGCGGCAGATCCCTCCAATGCGGGATCTTCTATGCCGAAGGTGCCGTCCTCATAACGCTCCACCAGCCGGCAATCCTTGCGGATCTCCGGTCTGACCACCACGATATCCGATGCATCGAAGCCGTTGTCCTTTTTGGTTCCGTGGAGACGGAAGGATACCCGTGTGCCTCTGCGCATCTGGCTGACGTCAGCGGCAATTCGGAAGCTGTTGACGTGGAAGAAGAAAAAGTTGTTAATTCTACCGTGATCGGTTTGATTGGTAGAGGTAATCGTACCGTAGATGCGAACGTCCTGAACGTCATCCAGCGGTGCGGTAATATATTGCGCTACGCCGTCATCCTGCACCTGAACCAAGAAGGTGTCCTTCTTTTCATCCCAAGAGTGGATGATACCGGTAATCTCGGAGCCGTCCTTCATAATCAGATCCACGTCCTGATATACCAATATATTGGCCAGCGCGCGGAAGAGGGGAACGGCGGTAATATTGCCCTCATCGTCTACCCGCACGTATCCGTATTCGCTGTAAGGGAAGGAAGCGTACTCCTCCACCGATACTACCAAACGGCAGGAATACTGATCGTCCTGTTCGTCTCGTGCGGTATATTTGACAACGTGAATCCGATCTTTATTAATCGCCAAGGGCAACTGATTCCGTTGAAAAATGGCAACGCCCTTCTCTCGGGTATTGACAAATCCCTCGCCAAAGCCGCCGGAATTGCTTCTCTTGCGAGCGACCTCGTTCTTCAGATAGGCTACCGTAGAGAAGGAGGGCCCGATAAATCCCGGCTTGTCGGGCTTATGAGGCAAAATGACACCGTATCCCTCAAACATCGGTCCGTCGAAGGACTCGTTTGCATCCGATGCCGTCTCCGCCATCTCCTCGAAGGGAATCTGATACAGAGACAGACCGTACGGATACAGCCCTCCCGCGGGAGCAAGACGCAGGAAATACTCTACGTTCAAACTCTGCCCCCGTCTCGGCGTAAGCTCCGAGGGCCAATTGCCGTTATTCTCGATGGCAACGGTACGTCCGCCTGCACCTGCCAGCTCCCAATGGACGCTTTCCACAGGCCATCTGAGCTTGCCCCGTGACTTTTCTTCCATTTCGAATACCGGCCCAGCTGCAGCCAGCTGCGCCATCAGATTCTTGCGTTTGACAGCGTCGGTTACCCTCAGCACGGACTGGATGGGCATAGGAATAAACCATTTCCGAGGCACCAGCATAGGAATCTCTCGTTTTGCAAGCAAAGGCAGACGGAATCCGTAGCGTTTCATCAGAAGCGCTCGCCCCTCCGGCGTCAGGATCACGTGATCTGCATGATAGATGTCCTTGCGGCCGTAGTGCGCTCTGGGAACGCAGAAGACGGGGATTTTGCTCCAGTCGATTTCTTCTCTTCTGCGCAAAGTAGAGTGCAAAAACGCATACAGAAAATCGTCCTGTACCTGCTCAAATACCAGCTGGCATTGAACGACGGCGCCGTTCAGCCGAACGTCAATCCATCCTCTCTTGGAGTTGGGATGGAGCGTGAGCGTGCCTCTGCATCCGCTGCAAGCCAGCTCATCCAAAGCGGGAAGCCACGGTTGCAAAGGACGGTAGCCCGGCCGATTCTCCCCCTGCGCTTCATCTGCAGAAACGGTCTGCAAAAGAGCGGGATGCCACAGCGTATCCGGGGAATAGACGGGGGAGGCAAACTGCTTGGCATTCGCCTCGGTCCGAATCAAGTCGGCATAGATGCAAACCTCCTCTGCCTCGGGATTGAATGCCGCCTCAAAGGCAACCTTCTGCCCTACAAGATCTGCACGCAGCTCCCACAGTGCGGGATCGCAAATCTGTTTATCTGTGAATTGATAGTAATTGTGATTGGATTCGATGGTACCTACAAACGCATCGGTGCCGTCCGCTATCGGCTCACAGGATGCCACAACGCCGCAGAGCGTCGGACGGGGACAATTGGGGTTTGCCCCCGACTTCATCCACGTCAGCAGGGATTTCAGCTTGTCCGGATAGCGTCTGGGAGGGCAAAGAGCGGAATCCATATAGGTCTTTGGGGTATCTTCATTGGATTCGTCCATTGAAACGCCCATTTGACGTGCCATCTGCACGGTCAGATCGGTGGGACAGATTCTGCAGGCGTGAAGCTCGCTCTCCGACCACATACCGATGGCAAAGGAAACCTCGATCCGTCCTGCATTGGCCAGTCCGCTGCCCAAAATGCTCACCAGACGGCTATCCGCAATATTGCTGCGGCTGAATTTGAATTGGATCTCATCATTCACGGCAATAATACCCCGATGAGAATTAGCCCCTGCAGTCGAAACGTACTCGGTAATCACGCCCACGAAGCGATCTTCGCTGTCATCGTGATAGACCCGCTTGAACCGAGGACGGTACAAATCTCTGGAAACACGGCGCATCACTTCCATATTGATAGCCGCGTGAAGATTGGTCTGATCGGGGAAATAAGGGAGGAAGGCGAAGGGATAGGTTTCCACCTGCTCGGAACAATCGATGATGGCATACAGTAACAGATCAAATGCCAATCGGCATACGGAGCGGCGCTTCAGAACGTAGGGCAGACCGTTGAACAGCGCGTAAGGATAAAACTGCGTCAAAAAATACGAAGCAGCCTCGGGTGCATTCAAATACTCCACACCTTCCAGTGCCTCGGCCTCGGTCTGGAAGCGCCCCTTGGGACTCTCCCGATATTTTTGCATTGCGGCAACTACTTCCCGCATCTCCCGCCGAATAATGGGCGAGTTGGCCTGCTCCAGCAGCTGCGCTTCCGATACGACAGCGGTGGGCAGCTTCATTCGCTCCAGCGTGCCGTTGTCATTCCAGCACACTTCAATGGCAGCTTCCTTGTCTTCCTTATCCATCACCACTCCCACGAAATCGTTCAGTGAGGAGTTTTCTTCCATTCGAAAGCGGTACAGTCTTCCGACCGTCACGTTTCCCTTGTTGATTGGCATACGGTATCCCTCCAATGATTCGATGCGAATCTGTTGCGACTTGGATTTCCTTTTCCGGACAATCCACCTATTCTGTTATGCACCGAAATATTGCATTTTGCATATATTTATTATAAACGAACAAACCTAATTTGTCAATATACAAACGAAAAAGCCGTCCCGAAGGACGGCCGAGCTTGTCGAAAAAGTCCAAGTTATCATCGAAGGGAGGGCGAAACCATCTCAAACGCCGAAGTTTTCGCCCTCCCTTCGAGCATCCCACCCACTTCCTTGGCTGGCGGCATTCTAAATGTATACTTTATCGACAGACTGAGCCGTCCCGAAGGACGGCCTTTTCCGGCAAGACTCGCTCTTGCCTATAAAAACAACGTTGTTCGCACTGACTAACGGAGCCCCCTTTTGCCTATAAGAATTCCGTCCCTTTCGGACGGCATTCTTCAGGAGAGACACCAGCCGTTGTTCGCACTGACTAACGGAGCCCCGCTCTTGCCTATAAGAATTCCGTCCCTTTCGGGACGGAATTCTTCAGGAGAGACACCAAGCTGTGTTCGCACTGACTAACGGGGATCCCACTCTTGCCTATAAGAATGCCGTCCTTTCGGACGGCATTCTTCAGGAGAGACACCAAGATGTGTTCGCACTCGCTAACGGGTGTCTCTTTAGATCATCTTGTTTTTGTCAATGTAGAAGGGCTTGGACGGATGACCGCTGAGCATAACACCGTGACGGATAGATACGTTCTTATCGGTGATCACACAGTTGAGACTGCTGCCCTCGCCTACCATGGTATCCTGGAAGAGGATGCAGTTCTTCACTACGCTGCCCTTACCGATGCGCACGCCACGGAAGAGGATGCAGTTTTCAACCGTGCCTTCGATCACACAGCCGTCGGCAATCATAGAGTTCTTCACGCTGCTGCCTGCCACGTACTGGGTGGAGGGAGAGTTGCGAACCTTGGTGATCACGGGCTGATTCTTGGCATTGAACAAGCTGTCCCGCATTTCCTTGTCATTGGTCAGCTGCATAGAGGTCGCAAAGTAGTCCTCCAAACAACAGGGGCAAGCGAAGAATCCATCGTAACGGTAAACCTTCATATCGGCTCTGCCCATATAACGTGCTACGATGCCCTTGGTGAGACTATCGAATCCGTGAGCTGCCGCATCCTGAATAGCGGACAGCAGGAAGGTGCGGTTGGCAATCCACAGATTCATGCTCACGTCTCTGGTTCCCTCTATGTTTTTGGGATGAGCGGCTACCTCAGTGAGATTGCCCTCTGCATCGGAATCGTAGAGATTGTACTGCTCCGACTGATTACCGCAAAGGGTAACCCGCTTCACCGCAAAGGTCATATCCGCGCCGCTTTCCTTATGCTGAGCGATCATATCCGACAGATCCAAATTGAAAATCGCATCGGCATCGGCTACTACTAAGAGTTCATCCTTGGTCTTTGCCAGCGCATCGGAGATGGAGTAGAGCGCATCCAGACGGGTATCGTAGCGGCTGGTGCCACGGGTGGAGAAGGATGCGATATTGGGGGTGAGCAGTCTCAGACCGCCGGTGCGGCGGGCCAAATCCCAGTCCTTGCCGCTGCCCAGATGGTCTACCAGAGACTGATAGTTATAGCTGGTGATCACGTTCACGTCCTTAATGCCTGCATTGACCATACAGGAAAGAACGAAGTCAATCAGACGATATCTGCCACCAAAGGGGACAGACGCCTGCGTACGAACTGCAGTGAGTTCGGGAATGTTCTTATTGGTAAGATTTGCAAAAATAATTCCGGCTGCCATATCTGTTCCTCCTTATTTGCTCAACTGTTCCAGCTTGGCGGCGTTGACCATTTCCCCTGCAGGGATGGTCTTTCCGGCGGGTACCGAAAGCTCTGCGCCCACAACGGCAATGCCTACACCCTCTGCCTTGGGTGCGCCTACTACCGCGCCCTCGCCGATGGTGGTGTTGGTGCTGATGATGGTGTAATCCACCGTAGCCCCTGCTTCTACACGAACGTCGTTCATAATCACGCTGTCCCGAATCACTGCGCCGGGTGCAACGTAAACGCCGCTGAAGAGGACGGAATTTTCTACCGTACCGTAGATCTCACAGCCCTCGGTGATGATGGAGTTGACGATCTTGGCATCCTCGCCCACAAACTGAGGGGGATTGCCGGTGGAACGGAAGAAGATTCTCCAAGAACGGTCATAGAGATTGAAGTTGGGATGCTCGCCCAAAAGGTCCATATTGCCTTCCCACAAAGAGGAGATGGTTCCTACGTCCTTCCAATAGCCTACAAAGGGATAAGCGTACATCTTTTCGCCGGCATTCAGCATATTGGGAATGATGTTCTTACCGAAGTCGTTGGACGAACCGGGAGTGTTTTCATCGTCGATGAGGTACTGACGGAGCTTCTTGTAGGTAAAAATGTAGATACCCATGGACGCCTTATTGGACTTGGGCTGCTTGGGCTTTTCCTCGAACTCGAAGATCTCGCCGTCCTCACGGGCATTCATGATGCCGAAACGGGATGCCTCTTCCATGGGAACGGTGAGCACTGCGATGGTACAGTCTGCGTTCTTTTCCTTATGGAACTGCAGCATTGCGTCGTAGTCCATTTTATAGATGTGGTCGCCAGACAGAACCAGCACGTACTCGGGATCGTAGCGATCCAAAAAGTCTAAGTTCTGATAGATGGCGTTGGCAGTACCCTTGTACCAGTCAGCGCCCTTCATGCCCTGATAGGGAGGGAGCACCGATACACCGCCCATATTGCGGTCCAGATCCCAAGGCTGACCGGTGCCGATGTACTCGTTGAGCTGGAGAGGCTGATACTGGGTGAGCACGCCCACGGTATCAATGCCCGAGTTTACGCAGTTGGACAGCGTAAAGTCAATGATGCGGTACTTACCGCCGAAGGGGACGGCAGGCTTCGCCGTCTTCTCGGTAAGCGTGTACAGTCGGCTACCTTGCCCGCCGGCAAGAAGCATGGCTACACATTCTTTTTTCTGGAACATAGCAGATTCCTCACTTTATATTGGATTTAGGAGTAACGGTCGCTTTCTTGAGAAGAAAGCTCCGCAAAGTACTTTGTAAAAGCAAAATTGCTTTGCAATTTTGCGGGGATATGTTTTTGGATCGTGCGAGGTGTTTCACGGAACGGTCAAGACCGTTCCCTACAAGGGGAATACAATTCTTTCCCGCGCCACAAGTATTTGTGGCGCTTTTAGAAAGTTTTTGAAGTCCAGAAACTTTTTTCAAAAAGTTTTTGGCGGAGTCCGAGGCAGAGCCTCGGTTACCCCTTCTTCCGACCGGGGAGCTTTTTGGGCTCCAAAATCACTGCCGACAGAGGTGGGATGTTGATGCGCAGGGTGCGTTTACCGTCCAGTGCCCAATCGGGAGCAGGACGCAGAAGTCCGCTGTTCAGCCGACCCTCGCCTCCGAAGGCGACATCGTCGGTGGAAAGGACTTCCTTATAAGCCTCTGCATCCTCGGGGACGGGGATGGGGTAGTTCTCACGAGGTGCGCCGCCGAAGTTCAGCACACAGATGAGGGACTCGCCCGAGCGACCCTTACGGGTGTAAGCGATGAGGTTATCCTCTTTGTTGTCCGCCCAGATCCACTCGAAGCCGCCCCAGGAGAAGTCGTCCTCCCACAGAGCTTTGTGGGATAGATAGAAATTGTTCAGCTTTTCCGAGAAGTGCCAGAGCTTGCCGTGCATCTCGTAGTCGGTCATAAACCATTCCAGCTGATTTTCGTAGTCCCATTCTCTGAACTGTCCGAACTCACAGCCCATAAAGGTGAGCTTTTTGCCCGGGTGGGTCATCTGATAGGTCATAAACAGACGATCGCCTGCGAATTTCTGCTCGTAGCCGCCCCACATTTTGTCCAGCAGCGACTTTTTGCCGTGAACCACCTCATCGTGGGAGACGGGAAGGATATAATTCTCCGAAAATGCGTAGCAAAGGGAGAAATTCAGCTTGTTGTGGTGATGCTGGCGGACGATGGGATCCAGCGCAACGTACTCGTACATATCGTTGGCCCAGCCCATATTCCATTTGAAGTTGAAGCCGAGACCTCCCTGATACACCGGTTTGGTGATAGCCGCCCAGGAGGTGGACTCCTCGGCGATCATCAGAATGTCGCCGTGAGAGCCGAAGAGTGCGCTGTTCAGCTTTTGGAAGAAGGCGATTGCCTCTAAATTTTCTCTGCCGCCGTGGACGTTGGGCACCCATTCGCCCGGCTTGCGGGCGTAGTCCAGATAGAGCATAGACGCTACCGCATCCACACGAAGGCCGTCCAGATGGAAGTGCTCGATCCAGTAGAGGGCGGAGGAGATAAGGAAGGATTGCACCTCGGGTCTGCCTACGTCGAAACAGCGAGTGCCCCATTCGGTGTGTTCCTGCCGATCCCAGCCTTGATATTCGTAAAGAGGCGAGCCGTCAAACTCGTACAGACCGTGCTCGTCCTTGGGGAAGTGCGCAGGCACCCAGTCCAGAATCACGCCGATGCCGTTGGAGTGGAGCTTGTTCACGAAGTAGCAGAAGTCCTCGGGCGTACCGAAGCGGGAGGTGGGAGAAAAGTAGCCGCAACACTGATAGCCCCAGCTGCCGTCGAAGGGATATTCTCCAATAGGGAGCAGCTCCACGTGGGTGTAGCCCATCTTCTTTACATAGGGAACGAGAAGATCGGCGATCTCGCGGTAGTTCAGGTACGCATCGCCGTCTACGTTGGTCTTGCCGTCACGGGTACGCCAAGAGGCAAGGTGCATCTCGTAGACGTGGAGCGGTGCGCTGTAGAACTCCCGGGAGTGGGAGAGGCGGCGGCGCTTGGTCATCCACGTGCCGTCGGTCCAGCGGAAGTTATCTTTGGTATAGACCAGCGAAGCGGTCTTTTGCAGGGTTTCGTTCATCACGGCGTAAGGATCCGCCTTGTAGCGGATGCCGTTTTTGCCTTGGATGCGGTATTTGTAGGGCTTCCCTTCCAGATCGGCGGCCTCTACCTTCACTTCCACTTCCCACACACCCATATCGGTGACGCGGGATAGGGGCAGACCTTCTGCCCAGCCGGTGAAGTCGGACACCAGCGCAACCGATTGTGCATTCGGCGCCCACGTGCGGAACACGTAGCCGTTCTCTGTACGGTGACAGCCCAGATAGTTTTGGGTGTGGAAATTGGTGCCTTGATGGAAGAGATAGGGCGCCATATCGCCGGGGTTGATTTGAATCTGAACGTTCTTTTTCTTTGCCATAGTTCCTCCAACCGGACGGTAGATTCGTGCGCTCGTCCTTGGTCGATTT
>JAFTMF010000035.1 GCA_017452565.1 Clostridia bacterium | reverse complement strand
TTGCGGTCTACCATAATGAAGGTAGCGATGACCTTGGTGCCCTCCAGATGGGAGAGGATTTCCATAGACTCGCGGATGGCAGTGCCTGCGGTGATAACGTCCTCGATGATGACGATCTCCTCGCCGGCCTCTGGAACGTAGCCAACGAAGGTGCCGCCCTCGCCGTGATCCTTGATTTCCTTACGGTTGAAGAAGAAGGGCACGTTCAGTCCGTTCTTGGACAGTGCCACTGCGGCGGAGATGGACAGAGAAATGCCCTTGTAGGCAGGACCGTAGAGAACGGCTTCCTTCTTGCCCAGCTTGTCGAAATATGCCTTGGCGTAAAATTCGCCCATTTTGGTGATTTGGTCGCCGGTCTTGATCATACCTGCGTTGACGAAGTAGGGGATCTTTCTGCCGGACTTTGCGGTGAAATCACCGAATTTCAGAACCCCTGCAGACTGCAGGAATTTGATAAACTCTCTTTTGTATGCTTCCATTGTATATCTCCTTATATCTTAGATTTCATAGCGTAGGGCGGGGGCTTGCTCCCGCCGCTCTCACGCAATCTTCTGTACCAATTTGAGTGTGCGATGATCCTTCGTTACGGCGGGAGCAAGCCCCCGCCCTACGAGGAAACATGCAAATTATCCTACAAATTCCGCCACGCAGCGTCTGTATGCGGCAACGGGATCGGCTGCAGCGGTGATGGGACGGCCTACTACGATGTAGTCGGAGCCGATTTCCTTAGCGGCAGCGGGAGTCATCACTCTCTTCTGGTCGCCGATGTCGCCGTCGGCAAAGCGCACGCCGGGGGTAACGGTAACGAAGTTCTTACCGCAGTTCTCGTGGACGATGCCTGCCTCCAGAGGAGAGCAAACTACGCCGTCCAGACCGGAAGCGGCGGCATTCTTGGCGTAGGACAGCACAACGTCTGCTACGGGGCGGTCGATGAGAAGCTCGTTTGTCATAGTCTCCTGATCGGTAGAGGTCAGCTGGGTAACTGCAATCAGAATGGGACGGGTGCCGTCGGGACGGGTGAGTCCTTCCAGTGCGCCCTTCATCATAGCGGACGCGCCTGCCGCGTGGAGGTTGGTCATATCCACGTCCAGACGGGAGAGCACGCTCATAGTCTTCTTAACGGTGTTGGGGATATCGTGGCACTTCAGATCCAAGAAGATCTTGTGGCCGCGAGCCTTGATTTCTTTCACGATGGCAGGACCTTCTGCATAGAAGAGCTCCATACCGATCTTCACAAAAGGCTTTTCTTCGGTGAATTTGTCCAGAAATGCGAGCACGCTCGCCTTATCGGCAAAATCACAAGCAATAATTACGTCTTTTCCCATATTATATCATCCTTTCAAAAAGTGTTGGTTACTGTAGTTAGTGCGCTAAGGGTATGGAAGTGCTAATTGTTTGCTTCCGAGAGGAGGGCGAAACCATCTCAGACGCCGAAGTTTTCGCCCTCCTCTCGGGCTCTCCACCCACTTCCTTGGCTATCTCCTTTCGTGGAGAGCGCAAGTTTTCGGGATAATCTTGTGGACGACATGCATTTGCCGTCCTTTTCAAAAGTTTTTGGAGTTCCAAGAACCTTTTTTCAAAAAGGTTCTTGGTGGGGATCCAAGGGGTGAAACCCCTTGGTCAGTGTGCCGCGCCAATAATATCGGTGAGCGACTGGATGCGGTATTTTTCCATCACGGCGGGGAGCTCATCTACCATCTTCTTGGCGATGAAGGGATCTACCAGATTCGCCGCGCCGATCTGGACGGCGGTAGCGCCTGCCATCATCATTTCGATGACGTCCTCGGTGGTGGTAATGCCGCCCATACCGATGATCGGGATGTTTACCGCTTCATATATCTGATAAACCATCCGCAGTGCCACGGGCATAATGGCGGAGCCGGAGAAGCCGCCCATCTTGTTGGCAATGATAGGCTTCTGTCTGCGCAGATCAATGCGCATACCCAGCATAGTGTTAATCATAGAAATGCCGTCGGCACCTGCCTCCTCGCAAGCCTTTGCGATGGAAACGATGTCGGTGACGTTGGGGGTTAGCTTGATGTAGATGGGCTTGGTGGTAACCGCCTTCACCGCACGGGTGACGGCCGCCGCAGATGCCGCATCGGTACCAAAGCTCATACCGCCGCCGTGAACGTTGGGACAGGAGACGTTCACCTCGATGATGCCCACGATGTCCTGCTTGTCCATCTCGGCACAGCATTTTACGTACTCGTCAATGGAGAATCCACTGACGTTGGCGATGATCTTCTTGTTGTAAACTTCCTTCAGCTTCGGGAATTCCTCTGCAATCACCTTGTCAATGCCGGGGTTCTGCAGCCCCACCGCATTGATCATTCCCGCAGGGCATTCCGCAATACGGGGAGTGGGGTTTCCGAAACGAGGCTCTGCCGTGGTGCCCTTGCAGGAGAAGGTGCCCAGGCAGTTGATATCGTAGAGCTCGGCAAATTCGTAGCCGTAGCCAAAAGTACCGCTGGCAGGGATGATGGGGTTGTCCAGCTCCCAGCCGCTGAGTTTAACCTTGGTGTTTACCATATGATCTCCCCCTTTTCCAGTACGGGTCCGTCCTTGCAGATCCGCTTGTTGCCGTATTTGGTCTTACAGGAGCATCCCATACAAGCGCCGAATCCACAGCCCATTCGCTCCTCAAAGGAGCACTGACCGTCCGCCTCGGTGGCGTTGTAGAGCGCCTTCAGCATCGGCTCGGGACCGCAGGTGTAGAAGTAAGTGTAGTCGCCGCAGACTTTCAGCGCATCGGTCACAAATCCCTTCACGCCTACAGAGCCGTCGGCAGTTGCAATATACACGGGCACGCCCAGCGCTTCAAACTGCTCTTTGTAGAAGATCTCGGAGGCTTTGTTGAAGCCGAGAATCACTTTCGGCTGTTTGCCCTCGGAAAGGAGCACCTTCGCCAAGTGATAGAGAGGAGGCACGCCTACACCGCCGCCGATGAGGAGGGGGACATCGCCGCTCTTGGAGGTATCGTAGCCGTTGCCCAGACCGGTAAGGATATCCAGTTTCGTGCCTGCGGGCAGAGCAGACATTTTTTCGGTTCCCTTGCCTACCACCTTGTAGACGAGGGTGAGGGTATTCTCATCATAGTCGCAGACCGAGATGGGACGGCGCAGATAAAGTCCGTCCAGCAGAATATTCACGAACTGACCGGGTGCGGTGATGGCGGAGGTATCGCCTGCGAGCACCATCTCGAACACGTCGGCGGTCAGCCCGCGATTGGTAAGTATTTCAAAAAATCCTTGTTTCATGGGTATTCCTTTCTCAAAATAATACCTGTTCCGTAGGGCAGGGGCTTGCTCCCGCCCTACGATTCTATCGACATTGATCAAACGATCTCGCCTTGCCAGTAGACGATTTCACCGTCCACTACGGTCATTTTGCAGACGCCGCAGAGGGGCATTCCCGCAAAGGGAGTGGCTCGTCCCATAGAGAGGAACTCGTCGGGGTTCACGGTAAACGCCTCGTCCAAATTCCATACGGTGAAGTTGGCTTTTTCGCCCTCGGCAAGATCAGTTCCGATGCCAAACCGCTTCTTGGCATTGTTGTGGAGCAGATCCATCAGCTTTTCCAGCGACAGTCTGCCGGTTTTCACGAAGTGGGTGTACATTACCGCAAAAGCGGTCTCAATACCTACCACACCCATAGCGGATTTCTCCAGTCCTCTTCCCTTCTCCTCGGCGGAGTGGGGAGCGTGGTCGGTGGCGATCATATCAATGGTGCCGTCGAGAATGCCTTCGATCAGCGCATCTCTGTCCTCACGGGAGCGCAGGGGAGGATTCATCTTAAAGCGGCCGTCCTCCTGCAGATCGTCCTCGCAGAGTACCAGATAGTGGGGACCGGTTTCGCAGGTCACGTCTACGCCTCTTGCCTTGGCATCACGGATGATGGCAACGCTCTCCTTGGTGGAGATGTGGCAAACGTGGTAGGCACAGCCGATCTCCTCGGCCAGCTGCAAATCCCGCTCGATCTGCTTCCACTCGGACTCGGAGCAGATGCCCCGGTGTCCGTGGGCTTTGGCGTACCGTCCGTCGTGGATGTAGCCGCCACGGAGCAGCTCGTTCACCTCGCAGTGAGCAACGATCATCTTGCCCAGCCGCTTGGCCTCGATCATTGCCGCGCGCATCATTTCATCCGATTGCACGCCGCGGCCGTCGTCGGAGAAGGCGATCACTCGGTCCGCCATACCTGCAAGATCGGCAAGGGCCTCGCCCTGCTGCCCTACGGTAATGGAGCCGTAAGGATGCACACGGATCACCGCACCCTCTTCGATGAGCTTCAACTGCTGGGTAAGATGCTCCACGCTGTCGGGGACGGGGTTCAGGTTGGGCATGGTGCAGACGTCGCCGTAGCCGCCTCTTGCCGCCGCCTTGGAACCGGTAACCATGGTTTCTTTATAAGAAAATCCCGGCTCTCTGAAATGCACGTGCACATCGGAAAAAGTCGGGAATATCACACAATTTTGGAAATCAAAAGTAAGGGGCATCATTTCTCTGACCATCTTGCTAGTTTAGGAAGATTCAATGGAAGTGACAACGCCCTCCCGAACTGTAATCGTGGCGGGAGCGAGGGAGCCATTGTGGAATACAGCGGAATGTCTGAATTTTGCGTTCAGCATAGTAGCCTCCTATCAGATCCTATTTCTATTAGTATACCATAGGAGCACAAGGTTTGTCAACCGATTTTCTGCCCAATTTACGAAAAATTCACGGTACGAGATTGGCGGAAGTGACAAAGGGGCGATTTTGGGGCTTCGCCCAAAAATCTAAAAGAATAAAGAAGAAATAATCATTATGGTTGTTTTTCGACTCCGCCGAAAAACTTCCGAATTTATTCATTATTCATTATTCATTATTCTTTATTCATTATTCTTTATTTCTTACCTCAGTCGCCCCCCTTTCGAAGGGAGGCGACTGAGGTCGATTCTATTGAGTGTCGGAGCAAATGACGGTAACGTTCTTGAGATCGTCTTTGTCAGATTCCACAGTACCGTAGTTTTCGTAAATTGCATTCCACTGCGCTTGAGTGCCTCCATAGTAAATGATATTCAGCTTATCCATATTGCAGAAAGCTCTGTCCTTTACTACAATGCCTTCGGGAAGAATCATCGTTTTTACCTTAAAGTTATTGAAGCTTCTGTGGACAAAAGTTACCGCAGACCGCACTTCAATTTCGTCTACCTTTACACCGTGAAATGCGCTCTCGCCTATCTTTTCAAGGGTGGTGGGCAGACTGATGGAATTCACTTCCGCCCACAAATACGAACTGTCTCCAATCTCGGTCACACCTTCGTCAATGATTAGTCGGTTGATAATTGCACCGTAGAAAGCGGATTTTTCCGTATTGATCTGCACGGTGAGCGTTTCAAAGTGAACACTGTCAAAAGCGTTCGCTTTCACCTGCATATCGGGACGGACGGTGAAATGATCAAAATACAGAGCTGAACAACCTTCAAAGCAATTGGCGCCGAAGAGCTTGACCGAATCGGGAATATAAATGGACACCAGTTCTTTACAATCGCCGAAAGCTTCCGCACCAATGGCAGTGACACCCTCGCCCAGCGTTATGGTTCTCAGATCCCGGCAGGCCTTAAAGCTACGGTCGCCAATGGCGGTCTCGCCCAAGACCAATTCGGTGATCTTAGTAGCGTAAAACGCATTTCTGCCAATCGATCGCACGTTGGAGAGATCAAGCTTGCCCTTCAGCCATTCGCATTTTCGGAATGCACCGTCGCCAATCACCTCTACCGACGCAGGAATGGTCAGCGATTCAATCCCACTGCAATCGTTGAAGGCGTTATCACCGATGATTTTCAGACTCTTAGGCAAAACGACGGTTTTCACATAATCATTCATTGTAAAAGTATGAGCAGGAAGCGTTTCCAAGCCTTCTTCGAAGATAACGGTTTGGATATTGCTGTCGGTAAATGCACTTTGCAAAGTACGAACAGATGCGGGAATACGAATCTCGGTGAGAGCGGTACACCCTTCAAAAGCATTACTGCCGATCACTTCCAGCGTATCCGGCAGTACCACTTCCTCCAGAGAAGTGCATCCTGCAAAGGCATAGGTATCAATGAAAGTATGTCCGCTTTGGAAGATCACCTTAGTGATTTGGGTTTGGTCTTTGAAGGCACTGTGGTGAACGCCATATACCTTTTCCCCGTCCTTCTCGGTGGGAATATAGATTACGGTATCGGTACAGCTACCGATCCCGTGCACATACTGTTTATCGCCATTCCAAACGTATTGCAAACCTTGGCTTCCGCCTTCTTCGCCACAGACCGTACAAACTCCTTCGACCATCGTATGGGGGAGCTTATCAATCTTGTGGGATGGGGAGATCACCGTCTTGCAGACGGAGCAAAAGGTAGCCTGCGTAAGTCCTGTGGAGCTACAGGTGGGTTCTACTTGATCGGTATACGCAATAGTGTGCTCCACCTTCGCAATAGAACGGTTTTGGGTCGCATTACACGAGGAACATTTGCGCTGCTCCACACCTTCCACAGTACAAGTTGCTTTCATAATCACCGTCCAACCGCTGTAGGAGTGGACGCACGGAGACTGCATCGGAGTGGTGGTAGTCACCGCAGATGTTGTAGTAGTCGTAACCGTCGCTTCGGAAGAAGCGGTTGTTGTGTCGGAACTGCCGATATGATTGTCAGAAGAATCGCAAGCAACTACGCTCAGCAATACCAATATCAGCATCCACAGAATCACAGAATATTTGATTTTCATTGCTTCCCTCTTTCATTGATTGAATTGAATTTGCACACCTATTGTATCATATCAATAAACAAATGTCAAGAGCTTTGATCCAAAAGCAATGATTTATTCCCTACCAATCAAATGAAATGAAAAAGCCGCACCGCCATTTGGCGGTGCGGTGGGTTATGATGAGTAGGGATAATCGTAGTTGCCTCTGTGGATTTCGTAAAGGTAACGAAGCTGATTTTCCGACAGAATGCCCTTTTCAAAGGCAGACTGAACCGAATACATCTTGCCGTTGTGATAGATTTCTATCATATGCGAAGAGCCGTAGACGAAATCCAGGCCGTTAATCGTCACGGTAGTCATTGCGGCGGTGTAAGACAATCCGGGGCAGTGCACATAGATTGCATACCGATCATCCATTTGAGCAACGAATTCGATCCGATGCGAGTCTACCGCTTTGCTGCAACCATCCGCCTTTTGATGGGCCTTGACGATTTCCTTCACCAGCTCCGCTTCGTGGAGACTGTACAGCCGCTTCACCGTATCGTAGTCTATTACCTGCTGCTCCAATGCATCGGCAAGTGCATAGAACCTGCCGTCCCAATATACCTTCATCGCCTTTTGGTCGGGATAAGCAAAAATGAGTCCGCCTACCCGCTGTGCGGAAACTGCCTGATCGGCCACGTACTTTCCGTCTACATAAACCACGTAGGCATCCAGATAGGAGGTCATAAAGCGCACCGTGTAATCCGATGCTTTTCCCTTTCCGTACTGCTTCACACAAAGCTGTTTGATCTCCGCCTCTGCAATCTGTTGCAGATAGGATTCCTCATACAGTTCGGGATAGAGCGAGCGATAGTGCAAATACAGAGTGCTCAGCTTGGGGACGTTCAACAGCGCTACGTCCATCGTGTCTTCATAAGCCTTTGAGAGCGTGTAGAAACTGCCGTCATAATAAACCAGCAAGGTCTGAGGCGCACGGGAATAGAAGATGTGATCCCCCACCCGCTGGCCAATCAGCCGATTCTCCGACGGCTGATCCTGATCGTTCATAAACAGAACGTAGCACTCCGCGTTCTGATACGTGTAGGTGTAAATCAGCTGGGCTGTCAGCTTGGATTCCTGTTTGCCGTACATATGAGCGTATTGGCTGACCATTTCCTTTTCAATCAGCGGATAAACGTAGGAGTCCTCGTACAGATGGGATTGATACGTTCGATACTGCTCGTACAGATCGGAGTATGGGATCAAATCCTTCTCATAGAACTCTGCCAGCGAGTAGAATTTTCCGTCGGTATAAATCAACAGCCGCTGGGTGGTGCTGTAGCGGAACACTTTGCCGCCTACCACTTCTTGAGAGGGCTTGTTTTCATACCGTACCCCCGCTTCGTCCACGAACACTGCAAAGTAATCGCCATCGAAGCGCAGAAACACGCCTGCCACGCGTACCGATAGCTTGGAAAGATCTTTGCCGTATTCCTTGGCGTAAGCCTTTGCGGCCTCTTGCCCGATGGCCTGATGGAAATAGTCGGAATTGTACAAATCGGGGTACTTCGTTTTGTATTGATTATACAGCGTTCTGATGGTGGTAGAGGTGAGCAAGCCATCTTTGTAGGCGTCAAACAGCGTATAGAATCTTCCGTTGAGCGAACGATAAACCAGCAGAGTCTGAGCCGTTCCGTAGCGGAAATCGTAGCCTGCAACCATATCCGTGGTGAACTTATCAGGGTAAAGGGTATCGGCGTCATCCACAAATACGATATAATTATCGGAATACTGACCGATGACTCGCAAAGACAGCTTCGACACGTCCTTGCCGTACTTCTGGGCATATTGCCGCAGAATAGTCTCTTTCATAGATTCGGTGGGCAATTGCACAGGAGGCGTGACCGGTCTTTCCGGCTCTTTGAAAACATCCTTTCGATCGACGAGTTGGCCTGCCGCAATATAGAAGCCGTTGACACGGGGATTCAGCATAACCATCACGTGATCGCCCTCTTCCTCAAAGGCGCAAAGGTGAACGAGCCAGTAACCGTCATTTAACCGATAGCCGTACATCGGATTGGAAGGAACAAATCCGGAGGTGTCGGTATGAGCAAATCCGTAGGCATCCGACTCGGGGAAATACTCCACGCCTTCCAGCAGAAGCTCCCTGAACATAGTTTGGGGCACCTCGTAGCCGAAATACTGCAGCACCAACGATTTGATTCGGTGGGCAGTCATCATACTGCCGTCGTTTTGGTAGGGATTATCGGGGAATTCCGTTTTGATATCCGATGCGTATATCAGCTCGTACAGACTGATGTTTTTGGGGCTATAGAAAGGCTTGTAGACACACGCCAATGTCAGATTTGCATCCTTTTGATTG
>JAFTMF010000034.1 GCA_017452565.1 Clostridia bacterium | reverse complement strand
TGCGCAACTCTGGTAGTTCGGCAAAGCCGAACTACAGGGAAACACTTCAGCGTTTGAGATGGTTCTTCCCGCCTCGGAACAATCCATTTTTATCTTGGAAAGGACATCTATACCGAGAAAGGAAAAATTATGTTTCAAATTGCATTGGACGGCCCTTCCGGCGCCGGTAAAAGTACCCTTGCCAAGAATCTGGCAGCACATCTGCAATTCGTTTACGTAGATACCGGAGCGCTCTATCGCTCCATCGGACTTTACGTCCGCCGCAAAGACGTGAACCCCGAGGACAGCGAAGCCGTTGCCGCTCTGCTCCCCGAAATCCGTCTGGAGCTTACTTACGAGGACGGCGCACAGCACGTTCTCCTCTGCGGTGAGGACGTGAGCGGACTCATCCGCACCCCCGAAATGTCTATGTATGCTTCCAAAGTCTCCGCAATCCCTGCTGTGAGAGCCTTCCTGCTCTCTACTCAGAAGGAGATCGCCGAGAAGAACAACGTCATTATGGACGGCAGAGACATCGGTACGGTGATCCTGCCGAATGCCGACGTGAAGATTTTTCTCGTCTGCTCTCCCGAAGCAAAGGCACGCAGACGCTATGCCGAGCTTGTCGAAAAGGGCGTAGAGACCACTTACGAGGAAGTCTTGGCAGCTATGATTGAGCGAGACCGCGCTGACTCCACCCGTGCCGCCGCTCCCCTGCTCAAGGCAGAGGATGCCGTTGAGCTGAATAACTCCGAAATGGAGCCCGAAGAAACCTTCGCCGCCGCTCTAAAGATTATTAAGGAGAAATTGGTATGAGTTTTTACACCGTTGCCCGTAATTGTCTGGGCGGACTCTTCCGTGTTTTGTATCGGACACAGATTACCGGCAAGGAAAACGAGCCCGTCGAGGGTCCCGTACTGGTTTGCGCCAATCATCTTTCCAATCACGACGTCATCGTTCTGGGAGCTTCGCTGAAGCGTCCCGTTCGTTTCTTTGCCAAGGCTGAGCTCTTCCGCATTCCCGTGGTAGCACAGCTGGTGAAGGCGCTGGGTGCATTTCCCGTTGACCGCGGCGTTGCGGCTTCCTCATCCGCTGCACTGAAAACGACTATTTCCCTGTTGGAGCAGGGCGAAATGGTGGGCATTTATCCTCAGGGCACCCGTCACATCGGCGTAGATCCCCGAAACACTCCCGTCAAGGGCGGTGTGGGTATGGCCGCTTATCATTCCAAAGCCACCATTCTTCCCGTGCTGATCCGCACCAAGTCTTGGAAAATGGGACTCTTCCGCCGCACCTACGTAACCATCGGCAAGCCCATCCCCTTCGAGGAGCTGAATATGACCGGTCATCGCGGAGCTGACTTTTTGAAGGCTTCCGAGTATATTTTCCAAAAAATCACCGATATGATTCCCGATGATATTCCCTGCCCCGAGCCTGCGGAGAAAACCGATGTCCATTAAGATTGCTAAAACTGCCGGCTTTTGCTTTGGCGTCCGCCGTGCGGTGGAGACCGTAGAACAGCTGGTTGCAGACAAAGAGCCTGCTCGGCGGATTTACACGCTGGGCAAGCTGATCCACAATCCTCACGTCATTGCTAAGCTGGAAGCTGCCGGCGTTGGAGTGCTCTCGGAAGAGACGCTCTTCGATACCGTGCTGACTGCAGACAAGACAAGCCCCGTAACGGTTGTCATCCGAGCCCACGGCACCCTGCGTCCCGTGATGGAAAAGCTCACAGCGCTGGCGGCAGAAAATCCCTATCTTTCGGTAGTGGATTGCACCTGCCCCTTCGTGAAGAAGATCCACACCATCGTGGATGAAAAAACCACGCCCGAACATACGCTGATCGTCTCCGGTGACCCAAAACACCCGGAGGTTTGCGGAATTGTCAGCTATGCCAAGGGAGAGATTGCGGTCATTCCATCGGTAGAAGAGGCCGATTTGTGCAAGTTTACTAACAAAAACTGCTTATTAGTAGCTCAAACGACCCAGAAATTAGCTGAATGGAACAAATGTAAACTTTTTTTCAAAAACCACTGTACAAACGCCGATTTTTTTGATACAATATGTATTGCGACTGAAAATCGACAATCCGAGGCAGATACGCTGTCGAAAGAGGTTGATTTGATGGTTGTGATCGGCGGTAGAGAGTCCTCTAACACAAGGGCGCTCTATACAGTTGCACGGCGAAATCTCGCCAACACAGTCCTCATTGAGGACGCATCTGAGCTTGATCCCGCGCTGATCCGGGCGGCTCACAAAATTGGTATCACCGCCGGCGCATCGACGCCGAGCGACATTATAGAGGAGGTATATACTACTATGAGCGAAATCATTGAAAGCATGGAGAATTTTGAGACCTTGCTGGAAGGCTCACTCAAAACTTTAAATACAGGAGACATCGTTAAGGGTGTAATCACATCCATTTCGTCCACCGAAGTGCATGTAGACCTTTCTGCCAACGTAACGGGTATCATCCCCGCTGAAGAGCTGGCCGGCTCCGAGTTTAAGGTTGGCGACGAGATCGAGGCGTTCGTTGTTCGCGTTAGCGACATCGAGGGCGTTGCAGGTCTGTCCCGCAAGCGCATCGAGCGCATTGGCGACTGGAAGAAGGTTGTTGAAGCAGCCGAAACCGGCGCAGTTCTGGAAGGAAAGGTTACCGAGGTAATCAAGGGCGGCGTTATGCTGGCTGTTGGTGCCGTTAAGGTATTCGTTCCCGCATCCCAGACCGGCGTACCCAAGGATGGCGATATGAAGGTGCTGGTTGGTACCACCCAGAAGTGCACCATCATGGAAATCAGCGAGGGCAGAAACCGCGCTGTTGCTTCCATCAAGTCCGTTCTCCGCAAGGAGCGCAAGGAAGCAATTGCGAAGTTCTGGGAAACCCTTGAGGTTGGTCAGGTCTTCACCGGCACCGTTAAGTCTCTGACTTCTTACGGCGCATTCGTTGATCTGGGCGGTGTAGACGGCATGGTACATATTACCGAGCTGTCCTGGAGCCGTCTGAAGAACCCTGCTGAGGTTGTTTCTGTTGGCGACACCCTGACCGTATTCGTAAAGGGCTTCGACGCTGAGAAGAAGCGCATCTCTCTGGGCTACAAGACCGATGCTACCAATCCTTGGAACATCTTCATGAACACCTACTCCGTAGGCGACGTTGCTTCCGTTAAGATCGTGAACCTGACTCCCTTCGGCGCATTCGCTGAAATCGTTCCCGAGGTTGACGGCCTGATCCACATCTCTCAGCTGGCTGAGAAGAGAGTGGGCGCTCCTTCCGACGTTGTTTCTGTTGGCGACGTTGTAGACGCTAAGATCATCGGCATCGACGAAGAGAAGCAGAAGGTTTCCCTCTCCATCCGTGCTCTGACCGAGGACGTTGCTGAGGAAGACGACGCTGAATAAGCATCGATTCAATGAATCACCAAAATCCCTCCTTACGGAGGGATTTTTTCTTGGTGCTTTGCAAGCCCCTTGACAAAGCCGCGCAAGTGTGGTATGCTATAGACAATGTGAAACCAAAGGAGCATTTTTATGAATCTCAAGAAAAAACTGCAAAAGCGTTGCGTCCTGATGGGTATATTCTTCGGCGTGTTTTATTCCGCCTGTATGACCGTTACTACCCCTGACGGCATCAGCCCTCTCCTCTACTTCGCCATTATGGCAGCCTTCTCCGGTCCGCTGTACGGAATCCTGATGTACTTTGTTCTGCGCCGTCAGCAGAAGGGATATTTGAACCGCTTCCCCGCCCTCGCAGAGAAAGAAGTTCTTTTAGAGGAATCCACCATCCGCCTGTCTGCCGAAAAGCCCAAGAGCATTGCCGGCTGGGCATTTCTCACTTCCGATACTCTGTATTATGCTGTTCAAAGCAAGAAGCATGAAGAATACGCCGTGGAAATCCGGTTGGATTCCGTCAGCAGTCTGCAGATAGACACCTTCAACCGCACCGAGTGCGTGAAGCTGACTCTGACCGACGGCCGTGTGTTTTATCTGCGCTTCGGCAACGCCAGCACCAACTGGGCCATCAAGCTCAGCGAAACGGTACAAGCCTACAAAGCGAAGCTGGCCATCTGAGCTCTGCTTCTCTAAAATCCCACCCAATTGGGTGGGATTTTCGTCTTTCCTGCGCCTCTCCCTTGACATTTCCCACGGGATGGGGTATAATAGGCAAAAATATCCCTTTTTGGGAAAACTATGGAAATCGGGTAACCAATGAAAAAATTGCTATCTTATTTGAAAGATTACAAGAAGGAATCCATCCTTGCGCCGCTGTTCAAGCTGCTGGAGGCTTCCTTCGAGCTCTTCGTACCGCTGGTGGTGGCATCTATCATCGACCGCGGCATCGGAGAAGGCGATCGGGGCTACGTTCTGCAAATGACGCTGGTGCTGGTGGCACTGGGTCTTGTCGGTCTGATTTGCGCCGTGACTGCTCAGTATTTTGCCGCCAAAGCATCGGTAGGATTTGCCGCTAAGCTCCGTCATATACTATTTGAGAAGATTCAGACCTTCACCTACGCTCAGCTGGACAAGATCGGCGTGAACACCCTTATCAACCGTATGACCGGCGACGTGAATCAGGTGCAGTCTGCGCTGAACCTGACCCTTCGTCTCTTCCTCCGCTCCCCCGTGGTGGTGTTCGGTGCCATGATTATGGCCTTCACCATCAACGTGCAGGCGGCGTTGATCTTCGTGGTCACCATTCCGCTGCTGTCTATCGTGGTGTTCGGCATTATGCTCCTTTCCATCCCCCTCTACCGCAAGGTGCAGGAGAAGCTGGATCGGGTACTGGGTATTACCCGTGAGAACCTCACCGGTGTGCGGGTCATTCGTGCATTCTGCAAGGAAGAGGACGAGATCGAGGACTTTGACAGCCGCAATGACGATCTGAACAAGATGCAGAGACGGGTGGGTATGCTCTCCGCTCTGATGAATCCTCTGACCTACGTCATCATCAACCTTGCCATCGTTTGTCTGATTCAGCAAGGTGCGGAACTGGTGAACGACAGCATCCTCAGCCAAGGCGAGGTAGTAGCGCTGTACAACTATATGTCCCAGATTCTCATCGAGCTGGTGAAGCTGGCCAATCTGATTATCACTATGACCCGTGGCTTTGCGGGACTCTCCCGCATCGGCAAGGTGCTGGAGGCCGAATCCGCACCCGCTCCCATTGCCGGCAAGCGTGAGAACACCGACTATGCCGTGGAACTGCGGAACATTTCCCTCACCTATCCCGGTGGCGGTGACGAAGCCCTCTCCCGCATTAATCTCGCCGTGAAAAAGGGTGAGACGGTGGGCATCATCGGCGGTACCGGCTCGGGCAAGAGCTCGCTGGTGAATCTGCTCCCCCGTTTCTATGATGCCACGGGCGGCACGGTGCTGGTAGACGGTCTGGACGTGCAGGCTTGGGATCCCGAAGCCCTTCGTAAAAAGATCGCCGTGGTTCCCCAGAAGGCACAGCTCTTTGCAGGCACCATTCGGGACAATCTCCGCTTCGGCGCGCCCGATGCCGATGACGAGACTTTGAAAAATGCTCTCTCTGCGGCGCAGGCGCTGGACATCATCGAGAAAAAGGGTGGGCTGGACGCCATCGTGGAGCAAAACGGACGCAATCTCTCGGGCGGTCAGCGACAGAGACTGACCATCGCCCGTGCGCTGGCGACTCATCCCGAGATTCTGATCCTGGACGATTCCGCCTCAGCTCTTGACTACGCCACCGATGCGAAGCTCCGTGCGGCAATTCGGGCGCTCCCCGATGCGCCTACGGTGTTCATCGTGTCCCAGCGTACCGCATCTCTCCGCCACGCCGATCAGATTTTGGTGCTGGAGGACGGTGAGGCGGTTGCCATCGGCAAGCACGAAGAGCTGCTGGAGACCTGCCCCGTTTACAGCGAGATCCACTATGCGCAATATCCCCGTGATGCGAAGGAGGTGGGCTGAGATGGCAAAACAGAAGAAAAAACTGGACGTCGCTACCTTGAAGAAGGTTCTGCGATACATTAAACGGCATCTGCCGCTGTTGGCGATCTCCATTTTGCTTGCCACCGTTACCGTGGCACTGACCCTTTATCTGCCCATCCTGTTCGGTACTGCCATCGACAGCATCGTCGCCCCCGGTCGGGTTGATTTTGCCGTGATCGCCAATCTGCTTCTGCAGGCGGGCGTGGTGATCGCCCTCACCGCCGCCGCTCAGTGGCTGATGAACGTTTGCAACAACCGCATCACCTATCACGTGGTGCGTGACATCCGTGCGGATGCATTCCGCAAGATTCAGAAGCTCCCCCTGTCCTATCTGGATACCAAGTCCACAGGTGATCTGCTCTCCCGTGTCACTGCCGATGCGGAGCAGTTCTCCGACGGTCTGCTGATGGGCTTTACCCAGCTCTTCACCGGTGTGCTGACGATTTTGGGAACCCTCTTCTTTATGCTCTCCCTCTCTTGGCAGATTGCGCTGGTGGTGGTGCTGGTAACCCCTCTTTCGCTGGTGGTAGCCGCATTCATCGCATCCCGTACCCACTCTATGTTCCAGCTCCAATCCAAGACCCGCGGCGAGCAGACCGCCTTCGTGGAGGAAATGCTCACCGGTCAGAAGGTAGTTCGGGCATTTTGTCACGAGGACGCCGCTATGGAGAAATTCGACGAGATCAACGGCAGACTCACCGCCTGCTCGCTGAAGGCCATCTTCTTCTCCTCCCTCACCAATCCCTGCACCCGATTCGTCAATAGCGTGGTTTACGCCGCCGTTGCGCTGGTGGGTGCGCTGACGGTGATCTCTCACAACGAGCTCTACTCTGCCGCAGGCATTGCCGCCGGTATCGGTGCTGTCAGCGGAAAATTGCTGACCGTCGGTCTGCTGTCCAGCTTGCTGGCTTATGCCAACCAATATACGAAACCCTTCAACGAGATCTCGGGCGTGGTCACCGAGCTGCAGAATGCGCTGGCCTGCGCCGCACGGCTCTTTGAGCTGATGGAAGCCCCCGCCGAGTCCGACGATTCCGCGCTCCCCGAGATGGGCAAGGCGGAGGGAGCGTATGCACTCAACGACGTCTCCTTCTCCTACGTTCCCGAAAAGCCCTTGATTCGAGGGTTGAACCTCACCGTGAAGCCCGGTCAGCGCATTGCCATCGTCGGCCCCACCGGCTGCGGCAAGACAACGATGATCAATCTGCTGATGCGCTTCTATGACGTCAAAGATGGCTCGATTGCGCTGGATGGACAGGACATCCGAGGCGTGACCCGTCACTCTATGCGCAAGAATTACGGTATGGTGCTCCAAGAGACTTGGCTGAAAGCCGGCACGATCCGGGAGAACATCACGATGGGTCGCCCCGACGCTACCGACGAGGAAGTGATCGCCGCCGCCAAGGCCGCCCACGCCCACAGCTTCATCCGCAGACTGCCTAATGGTTACGATACCGTAATCGGCGAGGATGGCGGTATGCTCTCCGCCGGTCAGAAGCAGCTGCTTTGCATCACCCGCATTATGCTCTGCCTGCCGCCGCTGCTGATTCTGGACGAGGCCACCTCCTCCATCGACACCCGTACCGAGCAGAAGATTCAATCTGCCTTTGCCAAGCTGATGAAGGGACGCACTTCCTTCATCGTTGCACACCGACTGTCTACCATTCGGGAAGCTGATATTATTTTGGTAATGAAGGACGGCAACATCATCGAGCAGGGCGATCACGATACCCTTCTGCAGAAGGGCGGATTCTACGCCGATCTGTGGAACAGCCAGTTCGAGGACTGAGCCAAATTTTCGCCCCGCTGACATAAAAAGCATCCCCGTGGAGATACTATCTTCACGGGGATTTTTTTGCCCTAAATCGATACGAAAGATGGTTGATAGAATGAAACAAGATAAAACGCCCACTCCCGAAATGCCCGTTGGATTTGCCCTCACTCTCGCCCTCCACCCCTCCGCCCTCCAGCGCTACGCAGAGCTGGACAAGAAAGCACAGACTCAGTTTCTCTACCGAGCCGAGTCGGCTACCACCCGCGCAGAGATGCAGGCATTGGTGAAGGAGCTGGAGGGGGAGGATTGATCGTTCACGCCACCCCATTCGCAAACAACTGTAGGGGCGGATTCTATATCCGCCCGTTCTTTTCCTACGATTTACCATTCCCTAAAGACGTTTATTCGGGCGCATATAGAATGCGCCCCTACAACGGGGCATCCTACGATACACAAAAAAATTGTCAGGATTTCCCTATTCTACATATTTTGTTCACAATTATGGTTTATAATAGAAAAAGATATGGCTTTTTTCCGGTACCGACGGCTACCGATGCACCGTCGGCACACAATTTTGGCATCGGAGAAGGATGATTATTATGGCAAAGCTTACGAAAATTTCCGACAATTATGCAGGCGTGAAGGGTCCCGTTGTTACCATCGTAATGGACGGTATCGGCCTCGCTTCCGCCAATGAAGGCAACGCGGTTGCAATGGCAAACACCCCCACTCTGGATATGCTGATGGCAAACTATCCCTGCGTGGCTCTGAAGGCACACGGCACCGCCGTTGGTCTGCCCTCTGACGACGATATGGGCAACTCCGAGGTTGGTCACAACGCGCTGGGCGCAGGTCAGGTATTTGCACAGGGTGCAAAGCTGGTTTCCAATTCCATCGAGAGCGGCAAGATGTTCACTTCCAAGACTTGGTGCGATCTGATTGCGAACGTAAAGTCCAACAACTCCACCCTCCACTTCCTGGGTCTGTTCTCCGACGGTAACGTGCACTCCCACATCGACCACCTGAAGGCGATGGTTGCACAGTCCAAGACCGAAGGCATTGGCAAGGTTCGCGTGCACATCCTGCTGGACGGCCGTGACGTTGGCGAAACCTCCGGTATGGATTACATCGCTCCCTTCGAGGATTTCCTCACTTCCCTGCGCGACGCTGACTTCGACTGCAAGATCGCTTCCGGCGGCGGCAGAATGAAGATCACTATGGATCGTTACGAGGCAAACTGGGCAATGGTAGAGGCAGGCTGGAAGACTCACGTACTGGGTGAGGGCAGACAGTTTGCATCTGCTGCCGAGGCTTACACCACCCTGCGTGCCGAGACCGGTGCCATCGACCAGGATCTGGCTCCCTTCGTGATTGCTGAGGATGGCAAGCCCGTTGGTGCGATGGAAGACGGCGACAGCGTGATCTTCTTCAACTTCCGCGGCGACCGCTCCATCGAGATTTCCAAGGCATTCGACGAGGGCGACAGCTTCAACAAGTTCGACCGTGTAAAGAAGCCCGACGTGATGTACGCCGGTATGCTGGAATATGACGGCGACCTGCATATCCCCTCCCGCTATCTGGTAAATCCCCCCGAAATCACCAACACTATGAGCGAATATATGGCTGACTCCGAGATCCGTATGGCGGCTATCTCCGAGACCCAGAAGTACGGTCACGTAACCTACTTCTGGAACGGCAACCGCTCCGGCAAGTTCTCCGAGGTTCTGGAGACTTATATCGAAAAGCCCTCCGATATCGTTCCCTTCGAGCAGCGCCCCTGGATGCAGTGCGCTGAGATCACCGACAAGATGATCGAGCTCATCGAGTCCGGCAAGTACGATTATATCCGTGTAAACTATCCCAACGGCGATATGGTTGGCCACACCGGTAACTTTGCCGCTACCAAGATCTCCGTAGAGGCACTGGACCTCCAGCTGGCTCGTCTGCTCCCCGTCATCGACAAGATGGGCGGCGTGGCAATCATCACTGCTGACCACGGCAATGCCGACGAGATGTACGAGGTGGATAAGAAGGGTAACGTGAAGTATGACAAGAACGGCAAGCCCAAGGCAAAGACCTCTCATACGCTGAACCGCGTTCCCTGCATCATCTACGATAATCAGAACAAGGACGCTTACACCGTAAAAGCTGACAACGGTCAGTTCGGTCTCTCCAATGTGGCCGCTACCACCGTAAACCTGATGGGCTACGCCGCTCCCGAAATGTGGGACGAGAGCATCATCGAAGTGAAGTAATTCTATTTGAGGCTCCGCCTCAAACTCCGCCAAGAACCCTTTTGAAAAAGGGTTCTTGGATCTCCCAAAACTTTTTTGAAGGGCGGCAAATACTTGCCGCCCTCTTTGGGCCCCAACCAACGCAAAAAGGACGGCTTTTGCCGTCCTTTTGCTTATATCAGCGGCTATCTCACCGCTTTTTCCGAAAAATTCGTCCGATCACGATGCCTTCGGCAATCGCCAGCGAGACAATCACCGCACCGTATCCGATTCTGCCCTTCTCAACCTGCTCGGGAGTGGGATCCATCTCCAGTGAACCGGAAAGGAAGAAGCTGACGTTGAGCACCAGCAGGATGGCAAGAACGACCGCTAATACAATCATAAAAATCTTGTAAAACGTTTTCATTGAAACCTCCTTAGTCCTGTGCGGTGCTGAGGCGATAGTAGTAACCTTTCTTCGCCATCAGCTCATCGTGGGTACCGGCTTCCTTGATCTCGCCGCCGTCGATGTAGAGAATCTTATCGCAGTTACGGATGGTAGAGAGGCGGTGGGCAATGACGAAAGAGGTGCGGTTCTCCATCAGCTTTTCAATACCCTGCTGAAGAAGTTTCTCGGTCTTGGCGTCGATAGAGGAGGTTGCCTCGTCCAAGATCAGGATCGCAGGATCGGAGACCATCGTGCGGGCAAATGCAATAAGCTGTCGCTCGCCTTGGGAGAGCATTCCGCCTCGTTCGGTGACGGGAGTGTCGTAGCCCTGCTCCATCTGGGAAATGAATTCGTCTGCGCAAACTGCACGGGCAGCGGCACGGATCTCCTCATCGGTGGCATCCAGCTTGCCGTAACGGATGTTGTCGGCAATGGTACCGGTGAAGATGAAGCTGTCCTGCAACATAATACCCATCTGCGAACGGAGCGAGTGGAGAGTGATATCGTTGATGTTTACCCCGTCAATGAGGAGCTTGCCCTCGGTAACGTTGTAGAATCGGCTGATCAGATTAACGATGGTAGATTTACCCGAGCCCGTGGGGCCAACCAGCGCAATGCGCTGTCCCTTTTCTACAGTCAGATCCACGCCCTTCAGAACGTAGTAATCCTTTTCGTAGGCGAAACGCACGTTTTGGAACTCTACTCTGCCCTGCATATCGGGAAGCGGCTTGGCTTCGGGACCATCGCAGATATCCACCGGCTCGTCGATGGTCTGGAAAATGCGCTCCAGATAGGACATCGTCTTGATGAGGTTGTTATAGATATTGGCAAGGCTGATGACCGGTTGCCAGAATTTGGAGGCGTAGGTCGCCATAGCGATGAGCACACCAATCTCCACGGAGGGAGAGATCCAGAGGATACCGCCGATATAAACCAGACACAGCACCCACTGCTTCAGGTTTTCGGTAACGGGACCCATCATATTGTTCAGATAGGCCGCTTTATACCAAGCCTTCTGATACTCGCGGTTCAGTCTGCCATAGATTTTCTGATTCTCTTTCTGTCTTCGGAAAATCTGAGAGACCTTGACGCCTTCAATCGCCTCACAGGTATAGGCCGTGAGATTGGAGTTTTTGTTATTATTGTCGAAGTTTGCCTTTTTCTGCACGTTTTTCAGAAGGAGGATGAACGCCAAAAGAACGGGCATGCCCGACAAAATAATCAGTGACAGACGTACGTTGATGGAGAACATATATCCCGTAATGAAAAAGAGATTGAGCAGTTCCAAAATGGCATTCACCAGACCGTTGGTCAGCGAGTCGGAAACGCTGTTGACGTAGTTGACCACACGCACCAAAATCTTACCGTGGGGTCGGCTGTCATAGTAGGAAAAAGGAAGAATCTGCAGGTGATCGAAAACGTCCTTACGGATATCGTAGACGATGGACTGACCACAGTAGGACATAATCACACCGCGGATTGCACCGAAGATGGTTGCCACCACTACGAGTCCCAAGGAAGCAAGCGCCAGCTTTACTACCATATTGATATCGCCATTCGGAATGGCAACGTCCATTGCCTTTTGAAGCAAAATCGGAGTCGCCAAACCAAGGAGAGAACCCAGCATAGACAATCCCAACGCAAGAAGCATCAACTTAGCGTAAGGCTTTACGTACACAATGGAGCGTTTCAGTTTCGAGAAGTCAAAGCCCTGCTCCAACGATTCATCCACGTCGTATTTATTTCGTTTTGCCATTACGCCTCACCTCCTTCGCTCGCTTGAGTACCTACAAAGGGTGGAAGATCCTTTTCATCCTGCAATTCGCAAACGTCACGATAATAGCGGTTGCGAGCGGCAAGCTCTTCGTGCGTACCTACGTCCACTTTTCCATTCTCCAACACGATGATCTTGTCAGCATTCTTCACTGAAGAGATACGTTGCGCAATGATAATCGTTGTACAATGGAAGGGGAGATTATGAAGATTATACTGCATCTGCTTTTCGGTTTCCATATCCACCGCAGACGTGGTATCATCCAGAATAATGACCGAGGGAATGGCGGCGATGGCTCGTGCCAGAGCGATTCGCTGCCGCTGACCGCCCGAAAGTCCCACACCGCGCTCGCCTACAATGGTATCGTAGCCATCAGGCATTTTGCGAATAAATCCATCGGCACAAGCCAACTCTGCACATTCGTAGACCTGCTCGATTTCCATAGAGGGATCGCAGAAGGAAATATTGCCTGCAATGGTATCGGAGAAGAGGAAGACGTCCTGGGTAGCGATTGCCACGGCCTTGTGGATACTCTCCAGCGTTCTGAAGCGCACGTCTACACCGTCCAAGTAAATAGCACCGGAGGTAACGTCATAGAATCGGGCAATCAGCGACGCTATGGTAGTTTTACCCGATCCGGTAGGGCCGATAATGCCTACCGTAGAATCGGCATCGATAGTAAAGGAAACATTGTCCAATACCAGTTTATCCTCGGTATAGCCAAAGGAAACGTTTTTGAAGTTGATTTTACCGTCGAATCTCTCTTCTTTATGTACGGCGTTGTCGCGATTTCGGATCAGAGGAGTATCGTAACAGATTTCAACTACCTTATCGGTAGCAGCCCAGAATCTCTGCAGGTCATTGAGCATACCGCTGACTCTACGCATTGGATCGGACAGTGCCCATGTCAGGCTGGTAAAGAGTGTTAATTCTCCCAGTGTAATTTCACCGGTAATGGTGAAAATACCGCCCACCAAAATCGTAAGGAAAGATAAAAACTGCGCCAAGAAGTCGATGATGGGAACAATCTTCTGCCAAGCGTGAGCGGCACGAAGGTTGATATCCTTGAACTCCTTAGAGCTTTGATCGAATTTTTCGATCTCAAACTCTTCCCGTGCAAACGCCTTTACCACACGGTTGCCTGCAATGTTCTCTCTTGCGTTGATATTCAGCATCGAGAGCTTCTCGCGGATGGATCGGTAGATAGGCGCAACCTTTTTGGAATAGATCACCGTAGTCAGTATAATAAAAGGAGTGACAGCAAGCAAGGTGAGGGTCAGCTTCCAGCTGATAAAGAGAAGCATCACCAATGCAGAGCTGAAGGTAACTACAATATCAATGGCATTATAAGAGATGTACGCCACGAAATGTCGGAGATATTCCAAATCTCCCGTCGTACGTGTGATAATGTCGCCGGTACGAATACGGTCAAAGAACCGAAGCTCCTGATACTGCATATTGGTGAAAATCTTGTTTCGGATGCTCATCAGCATATGCTGGCTGGAAACTTCCATACAAACCACCTTCACCATAAAAAGACTGGTTTTCAACAGAATCACCAGACACATCATACCAAGAATCGGCAAAAGCCAATCGGTTTTTCCGCCTCGAATGACGTCATCTACCAGCAGCTTTTCCAAATAGGGATTGACAATTACCACCGCTGAAGTGAGCAAGGTTATGAACATTCCCAACAGAAACACAAATCGTTTTCCTTTCAGATGCTGCCAGACAAATCGAATCTGAAACATCTGCATCACACTTCCTTTCATAGATGCGAAATTGATTCACCCTCATTATACAAATTATTTTCAAAAAATAAATAGGCAACTTGACAAATTTATAACCTATTTTTTCAATATTTCTGTTATATTTGCACACACAAGAGCTTTCGAGACCTCAATACTCACTTTATTGCACTAAATTTCGATATTTTGCTCTTTGCTCTTGCATTTGTTGGATTTTAGGTGTACAATAGGTTTAAAATCACTTTCACCCGGAGGAAAACAACTATGAATGCACAAAAAATTATGCAAATCATTCGTGACACTGCTTACGTCCGCACCGGAGGCAGTGACGAAGAACTGGCTTGTGCCAACTATCTCAAAAACGTTGCCGATGAGCTGGGCGTGCCTGCACATTTGGAAGAGTTTGCCGTAAATATGGCAACCGTGAAGGATGCGCATCTTTACATCGACGGCGAGGAGATCGTCTGCAAGGGATATATGGGCTCCGGCTCTGCCGATCTGGAGGCTCCTCTTTACTATCTGACTTCCACCGATCCCTACTCCCTCACCCAAGTGAAGGACAAGATCGTGCTGGCGGAAGGCCGCATCGGTCACTGGACCTACCGTGACATCGTAGAGCACGGCGCGCTGGGCTTTATTACCTACGACGGTCACGTTAACTACGCTGACTCTGATATCGACAACCGTGAGCTTCGTCCCCAGGTATGCGAGGGCACCTCCAAGCTCCCCGGCGTGAATATCAACGTCAAGTCGGCTGTGAAGATCGTGGAATCGGGTGCCAAAACGGCGAGAATCGTGCTGGATCAGGACGAGTATGAGGGCAAGTCCCACAACGTGGTCTTTGATCTGCCCGGCGAAATCGAGGATACCATCGTGTTCACCGCTCACTATGACTCCACTTCCCTGTCTCAGGGCTCGTATGACAATATGACCGGCTCTGTGGGTCTGCTGGCAATGGCGGAACATTTCAAGGATGCGCCTCACCGCTATTCTCTGCGCTTCGTGCTGTGCGGCAGCGAGGAGAGAGGGCTGCTTGGCTCCAAGGCATACGTTGCCGCGCACGAGGAGGAGCTGGGAAAATTTGCGCTGAACATCAATCTGGATATGATCGGCTCGATTATGGGCAAGTTCATCGCCTGCTGCACCTGCGAGGCAGATGCTGTTTCTTATATCAAGTATATGGGCTTTGAGCTGGGCTTCCCCGTAGCCACCCGTCAGGACGTCTACTCCAGCGACTCCACTCCCTTCGCTGACAAGGGCGTGCCTGCCATCTCCTTCGCCCGCATCGCTCCCGGCAATACGGCTACCATCCACAATCGCTACGATACTCCCGCCCTGCTCTCCGGCGAGCGGATGGTGGAGGACATCGCCTTCATTCAGGCATTTGCCGCCAGAATGGCCAATGCGGTATATCTGCCCATTGACAAGAAGATGCCCGACAACATGAAGGAAAAACTGGACAAGTATCTGGTGAGAAAGAGATAAATGTAAAGGGACACCCCGACCGTTTGGCCGGGGTGTTTGCTTGTAAACTGAAGTCCTTTGTATCGAAGGGAGGGCGCAAGATCAACATAGTTGCGATTACCTTATTGTAAAGCAATAATTGCTTATCACGCGGGCTCCCTCACCCGCTTCGCGGGAGCTCCCTCCCGGAGGGAGCCTTATTGTAGAATTCGATGCCGACTGATTGACACCCCGACCGTTTGGCCGGGGTGTTGTGTGTGTTATTGAGGGGAGATTGCTTGGTTATTTCTTCCCTTTCTGCGAGCTTATAAAAAATGCTTGCTGACTTGCAGGATATCCTGCTCCAGACTTTTGTAATCGAACCGGTCTTTCAACCGTGTTTTCACAATTTGCAATGCGCGCAGAATGTGCTCCAGCATCATCGCTTGACGCTGGGAGGCATTTCCGTTCAGATATGCTTCGTAGTCCATACGCAGCGAAATACTTGCCATCCGGGAAGCGGTACTGACGCGCCGCTCTTCCTTCCACATCCCATCATCCGTCAAAGACTGCGGTGCGATAATAGGCGTGATTCCTATGGTATCCAAGCTGTCGGTATAACGAGGGATGTCAATTTGCTTGGATATTGCGGCGCACAGTTTGTACACATCCTCGTCTATTCCATACGCACGGGTAAAGTAGCCGGGAGAATTGATGTATAGGCTCATAGTTCCCTCTCAGTGACGGCAGGCATTACTTGTTTTCACGCTTCCAAGATCCTTATTTCTTCCTGCGGCAACGGTGCGCACGGAGCATTTCCCGAAGCAAGACGGCTTTGGGATCGTTTTCGTTACGAAAACTGATAGTGGAATAGGAGTTGTCACAAAACTGTACGTCTATTTCGTAAGTAGAGCTTTTACGTGGGCCAAAACGGGTATTGACGGTAGTTCTGTCCCAGCCAAGCGTATAGTGATCGATCTCGGCGTAGGTATACTTTCGGAATATCATATACCAAGTGAGCCGATAGAGGCAATCCTCTTTGACGATCAGCGTTCCCGTAAGCAGGAACCACATCGCAAGGAGGATACACACGATCAGCACCAAAAAGAAGATGGAAATCCCCCACACGTTGGGAGCATAATGGCAGATCGCTTGCTGAATGATGCAGAAAACCGAGGCAAACAGTGCCATAAGGAGCGTTCCGACGGCAGTTGCGGAGGTCATTATTCTTTTGTGACAGATGCAAATGAGCAAAAACGCTGCCGCAAGCCATATAATCCCTACGGCGATGACGCCGAGTATGATGCAAGTGTTCATTGTATTCTCCTGATATGGTTGGGGAATGGTCGGGCGTGGGAGGAGATCCGTAAAATCAGTGTAGCCTTACTCCAGCCCCTGTGCCTTCAGATAGCGGTAGCTGCGGGCAAGGCAATCGAAGGGATCTTCGCCGTAGCAGTTGTCCTGCTCCACGAGGATATATTTGGTACCGCCGTCATAGCAGAGGGGGATGAGCTTTTTGAAATTGATGCTTCCTTCTCCTACGGGTGCCATACGGATTTCCTTGCCTACTACCCGCATATCCTTGAAATGCACACAGTCGATGCGGCCGGAGAGGGCTTTGAAGTAGTCGGCTACGTCGGCACCGCCGTACTGGAGCCAGTAGGTGTCCACCGTGAAGCCCAGCTCCTCCGGAGTAGTGCGCTCAGCAAGAGAAAGCAAACGGGTCTTACCGTCTTTTCCCCGATTCATCTCCTCGTAGTGATTGTGATACATAAACTTCGCGCCTGCGGGTGAGAAAACATTGCTTAGCTTGTGCGCCGCATCCACCAGACGATCCACGGCGGCGTCCTCATGAAATCCACTATAATAGCCCAGACCGATATAATCACAGCCGAAAATTTTGTGCTCGGCAAGGACGGTCTCGGGCATCTCCAGCATACGGTCAAAAGAGGTGTGGGTAATGGCGCAGGTAAGACCGTTTTTGTCAAGTTCCCCTTTCAGCCAAGCGGGATCGTAGGCGCAGGTGCCCGACACCTGCACGGTGGTGTAGCCGATATCGGCAACCTTTTTCAGAGTTTCGGCAAAATCCTCGGGGGTTTTGCAATAGTCCCGCAGGGTAAACAGTTGTGCTCCAATCTTCATAATAAGCCTCCCGGATTATTTTTTCTTCATTGTACCACATTTCGAAAAAAAAATCAATAAAATTCCGAAAAAGGGTAGTCTTTTTTCGGATTGTGTGCTATAATAGGTTCGATTACAATTTTCCCGATACGTTCCGGATCAATTAACTGTGAGGTGAATGAAATGATCCCCTATGACGCCCATACGCATAGCTGCTTCTCCTACGACGCCGATCCTGCCGCCACGCTGGATGCGGTTTGCGAGTCCGCTATCGCCAAAGGCATCACCCATCTGGCCTTGACCGACCACTACGATATCAACGCCGTTTTGGATGGCATTTATACATACGATATCTCTGCCGCAAAATCTGCCGTGGAGGAAGCCAAAGAAAAATACGGCAACCTGCTCACCCTTTCCTATGGCATTGAGCTGGGCTCCGCTACCCAATATCCCGAGGAAGCAGAAGCGTTTCTGAAAAAGCACAAGTTTGAGACGGTTGTGGGTGCTACCCACTATATGACCGGCTGTGATGACTTCGCTTACTGGGATATGAAGAATATCTCCCACGAGGACTTCTCCGAAGCCTTCCTGCTCTACCTTGCCGAGCTTACCCGTATGTGTGAGCTGGGTCACTCCGATATTCTTGCCCATATCACTTATCCCGTTCGTTACTTTATGCGTGCAGGCAAGCAGTTCAGCTTGGATTTCTGCCGCGACGAGCTGGCAAATCTGCTGACTACCGCCATCGACCACGGAATGCTTCTGGAAGTGAACACTTCCGGCTACCGTCAGGGAATGGGCGGTCCGCTCCCCGAGGCATCGGTGATCTCGCTGTACAAGGATTTGGGCGGTCGACTGATTTCCATCGGCTCGGATGCACACCGTCCCGATGACATCGGTGCCAATTACAAAGAGGCTGAGGCGCTGCTCAAGTCTCTGGATATGAACAAAATCGCATTTATTCAGAATCAATCGATTCTGACCTATACCATCTGATCTGATGAAAGGAATCTTCTGCTATTTATGAAAGCTATGAACGAAATCCTGAAAATGCTGGAAGAGGACGCACGTCTCACTCCCGAGCAGATCGCCGTTATGACCGAGCGTGACACCGGCGATATCAAACGTGCCATTGAAGAATACGAAAACAACGGCACCATCGTTGCCTACAAAGCCCTGATCGACTGGGATCAGACCGACCGTGAATACGTCAGCGCGGTAATCGAGCTGAAGGTCGCTCCTCAGAGAGACCGCGGCTTTGACGTGGTGGCCGAGAAGATCTACAACTATCCCGAGGTGAAGAGCCTGTATCTGATGTCCGGCGGTTTCGACCTCCTCGTTATCATCGAGGGCAGAACCATGCGGGAGGTAGCACAGTTCGTTGCCGCCAAGCTGGCGCCCATCGAAGCCGTTCTGTCTACGGCAACCCACTTTGTTCTGCGCAAGTACAAGAACAACGGTGTGATCTATGAAGCTCCCGAAGTGGATGAAAGAGGCAACGACTTTATATGATCCGATACGATTCCCTTCTCTCTCAGACCGTTCAGGAAATCGCTCCATCGGGGATTCGGAAATTCTTTGATCTTTTGGACGATCTGAAGGGCGTTACTGCCCTGACTGTCGGTCAGCCCGACTTCGTGACCCCTTGGCACATCCGTGAGAAAGCCATCGAGTCGCTGGAGCAGGGCCGCACCTATTACACCTCCAACGCCGGTCTCCTTCCCCTGCGGCAAGAGATCGCAAACTATATGCAGAGACGGTTTAACCTCAGCTACAACCCCAAGGACGAGATCATCGTTACCGTTGGCGGCTCCGAGGCCATTGACATTGCCGTTCGTGCCTGCATCAATCCCGGGGACGAGGTCATCGTACCCCTGCCCTCCTTCGTATGCTACGGCCCCATCGTGTCCATGGCAGGCGGTGTGCCGGTGTATCTGCCTCTGAAGGCGGAGAACGGGTTCAAGCTCACCGCCAAGGAGCTGGCGTCGGTGATTACCCCCAAGACCAAGATGGTGGTGCTCCCCTTCCCCAACAATCCCACCGGTTCCATCCTCACCGAAGAGGAGCTGGTGCCCATCGCCGATCTGCTTCGTGACACCAACATCTTCGTCCTCTCCGACGAGATCTACGCCGAGCTGACCTACGGCAGACAGCACGCCTCCATCGCAAGTCTGCCCGGTATGCAGGAGCGCACCATCATTGCCAGCGGCTTCTCCAAAGCCTACGCTATGACCGGCTGGCGAATGGGCTACACCCTTGCCCCCCGTGAGATTACCACGCAGATGTATAAAGTCCATCAGTACGCCATTATGTGCGCTCCCACCGCATCCCAGTATGCGGCCATCGAGGCGATGCAGAACGGCGACGAGGACGTTGCCTATATGCGGGAGGAATACGACCGCCGCCGCAAGCTCATCGTGAAGGGACTCAGGGACATCGGCATCCCCTGCTTCGAGCCGGAGGGAGCATTCTACGTTTTCCCCGAGATCGGCAAGTTTGGCCTCTCCAGCGAGGACTTCTGCACCCGACTCCTCTACGAAAACAACGTTGCCATCGTGCCCGGCACTGCATTCGGTGCTTGCGGCGAGGGCTTTGCGAGAATCTCTTACGCTTATTCCGTGCGGCACATCACCACCGCGCTGGAAAAGATGGAAGAGTTTGTGAAGAAGCTGAAATAACACGATAACCCCACCTCGTTGAGGTAGGTTTTATTGATAGTATACAAAAACCAAGAAGTGGTATTGTGCAATTAATAGTATTTTACACAATGATATTGACAAGCCCAAAATTATCTGCTACAATTTAATCAAGAATAAATCTGACCATACTTGGAAAAGTCACCGATCAGAAACAGCGAAAGCGACCTGAGGACTAATCCAAGTCCTCAGGTCGCTTTTTGCATTAAAAGAAAGGAGGCGAGTCCTATGGCAAACTCTGAATAAGCAGATTATATTCGGATACTACTATCGAATCAAAAGAAACTCAACTTCAAAATGCGTTGCAGCAATATTTGTGTGAAAATGCAACATGGAACACAGTAATGCACGCGTTAAAACCCATTAATGGTGACGAGTATTATGTGTGCCGAACCTGCAATTATGATTCAAGAGTGGTTGTAATTAATAAATATCCCATATTAATTCCTATATTGTTGGAAGGAGAATAACTCTATGAAAAAACTAATTTCCTGCTTGCTGATCCTATCTGCCACGGCGATTCTATTATTCTCCTGCGCGGACGGTGATGCTACCGATACTACCACTACAACCGAAAAATTACCCGACACGAACGAGCCTGTGACCGAGCCCACCGCCGCCGATCTACTGCTTACCAAAATGCAGGATGCCGGTTGCCCTGCCGACAAGCTTCCCACGATCGAGCGCGAGCTGAATGCCGAAGAGCTCGAAGCAATAAAAGTCTGGATTGCCACCGAAGAAGTGCGCGCATTGCTGGGATGCTATACCTTTTACTCTCCCGAAACGATTGAACTGAACGGCTTTATTTACGGCTATCAGGGAGAGGGGCACGGCGCCCCCGAAGAGGAGCAAACCGCACTGGGAGAACTCTTGAGCAAACCCGACGTGGTCAATTACGACGTATTCAAATGGACGTCCACTCAGCTGGATGAAATTACCCGTCAATATCTGGGCGTTCCGTTCAACGAAGAGATGAGCACCCTGCTGCAGGGTGAGCAAAGAAAGGATTTCCCTCTGCCCCGGGTATATTATCTAAGCAAATATGACTCTTATTATTACTACGCCAACGATAGCTATTTCTTCGAGCCTGAATACAAATCTGCTTGGACTGCCGCAGACGGTTCGTATTTGATCGAATTTTCCCGTGAATGGGGCGATGCCGTAGTACTGCTGAAGCCTGTTGAAGACGGTTATCTAATTACAATGCTGATTGGACTCTAACCATAACGCATCGAATCACACACACCCCCCACCTCGTTCGAGGTGGGGGGTGTGCATCTATTGTACTTTACCAGCCAAGGTCTTCCTTGACTTCCTTGAAGCACTTGACGATGTAGAGGATATCCTCTTCAGACAGTGCCGCGGAGAGCTGGGTTCTGATTCTTGCCTTGCCCTTGGGGACTACGGGGTAGGAGAAGGCGACTACGTAAACGCCCTTTTCCATCATACGCTTTGCCATCTCAACAGCCTTGTGCTCGTCGTAGAGCATAATGGGGATAATGGGCGTACCGCCGTCGATGACGTCCAGACCGATTTCTTTGATCTTCTCGGCAAACAGCTTGGTGTTCCGGAACAGCTTTTCCCGTCTGGTGGTATCGTTTTCAATCAGCTCCAGCACCTTGAGAGAGCCTGCCGCTACTGCGGGAGCGAGGGTGTTGGAGAAGAGATAAGGACGGGAGCGCTGACGGAGCAGGTCGATGATCTCCTGTCTGCCGGAGGTGAAGCCGCCGGATGCACCGCCCAGTGCCTTACCGAAGGTACCGGTGATGATGTCTACTCTGCCCTGCACGCCGCAATGCTCGGCAGTGCCTCTGCCGGTTGCGCCCATAAAGCCGGATGCGTGGCTATCGTCTACCATCACCAGTGCATCGTACTCGTCTGCCAGATCGCAGATCGACTTCAGATCGGCTACCAAACCGTCCATAGAGAAGACGCCGTCGGTTGCGATGAGCTTGATGCGGCAATCCTTGGCAGCTTCCAGCTTTTCCCGGAGATCTGCCATATTGTTGTTCTTGTAACGGAAGCGCTGCGCCTTGCACAGTCTCACGCCGTCGATGATGGAAGCGTGGTTCAGCTCGTCGCTGATGATAGCGTCCTCTGCAGTGAGCAGAGTCTCGAACAGACCGCCGTTTGCATCAAAGCAGGAGGAATAAAGGATGGTATCGTCGGTGCCGAGGAACTCGCTGAGCTTTTTCTCCAGATTCTTGTGGAGATCCTGAGTGCCGCAGATGAAGCGGACAGAGGACAGACCGTAGCCGTGGCTGTCATAGCTGGCCTTCGCAGCAGCGATAACCTCTTCGTTATCGGCAAGGCCCAGATAGTTGTTGGCGCACATATTCACAACGGTTCTGCCGTCATTCAGTCCCACCTTTGCGCCCTGCTTGGTGGTGATTACCTTTTCGTTTTTGGTCAGACCATCCTTTTCGATAGTCTCACAAACTTCCTTGAAAATAGAAAGTGCAGCTTTTTTCATACTTATGCCTCCTCATTGATGTGGGTCCAGTCTAAAATGACCTTTCCGCATTTTCCGCTGTTCATTGCAGCAAATCCTTCTTCGAAATCACGCACGTCCATTCTGTGGGTGATAATATTGGAAATGTCCAGGCCGCCTTGCAGCATTGCGGACATCTTGTACCACGTTTCGTGCATTTCTCTGCCGTAGATACCCTTGATGATCAGACCGTTGAAGATGATCTTGGACCAGTCGATCTTGGCATCGCTCTTCAGCAGACCCAGCAGTGCCATTCTGCCGCCGTGTACCATATGGTCGATCATGGTATTGAAGGCGATCTCACTGCCCGACATTTCCAGACCGATGTCAAAGCCCTCGCGGATGGACAGCTTTTCCATAATTACGCTGAGATCTTCCTTGGCGGTGTTCACGGTATGCTGAATGCCCAGCGTCTTGGCCAGCTCCAGACGGTCATCGTTGATATCGGTGATGACTACGTGTCTTGCGCCCACGAACTTACAAACGGCTGCCGCCATAATGCCGATGGGGCCTGCGCCGGTGATCAGCACGTCCTCGCCTGCCATATTGAAGGACAGAGCGGTATGGACTGCATTGCCGAAGGGATCGAAGATGGCGTACATTTCTTCGGGTACGTCCTTCTCGCACTTGCGGACGTTTTCCTTGGGGATCACCAGATATTCGGCAAATGCACCGTCCCGGTTGACACCAACGCCAACGGTGTCCTTACACAGATGGCCGTTGCCCGACAGACAGTTTCTGCATCTGCCGCAAACGATGTGACCCTCGCCGGAAACGGCGTCGCCCACCTTCCAGCCGGTTACGTTTTTGCCCACCTCAACGATCTCGCCAACGTATTCGTGGCCGATGGTCATAGGGGTTTTGATGGTCTTTTGGGACCATTCGTCCCAGTTATAAATGTGCAGGTCCGTACCGCAGATTGCCGTCTTGTGGATCTTGATCTTGACGTCGTTCTCGCCTACCTGAGGCTCCGGAACGTCCTCCATCCACAAGCCCTTGCCGGGATACTTTTTCACAAGTGCTTTCATTGATGCTGTTCTCCTCAATTAATATGATACTGATACTCCGCCGATCACTGGTCGACGATATCTTGGATTGACTGTTTCAGGTACTCGATAAATCCCTCGGTTATAGGCGAAACCTTGCGGGTTTCGTTGAGCAGATAGCCGATGATGTAATGCTCCCCGCTGTCAAAGGGAATGCTGACGATGTCGCCCTTGTTCAGCGCAGAGGGCATAATGCCGGTTCCTACGGTGTAGGCGTCGGTGATCAAAAGCAGATTCATCAGTGTGGCACGGTCGCTGATTTCGATGTGCTTTTCCATCATCAGCGCATCGGTAATCTCCTCGGTAAAGAAGGAGGAATTCTGCTCGCCCTGCTCGTAGGACACGTAGGGGTAATCCTTGAGATCGCCGCCGCACAACCGCTTACTTCCTGCTAGCGGATGCTCCCGACGGAAGAATACGTGGGGAGATGCCTCCAAGAGAGGGGTGAAGCTGATGCTTCGTTTGCCGAGATAGCGCTTCATGATATCGGCATCGCCGTCTTTGATGGCGATAATGCCAATGTCGCTGATAGCACTTTCCACCTCACGGATAACGTTGTAAGTCTCAATTTCCTTGATCGCATAGCGATAGCGCTCGGATGCGGTGTTTTTCACGAAATTGCCAAACACGTCGGCGATGAAATCGTAATGCTGGGTGGCGATGAAGAGTTTTTCCGCTTCCTTGGGGGCACTGTACCGCTCTGCAACCAGCTCGTCTGATGCCACGATTGCTTTGGCGTAGCGCACGAACTCCGATCCCTCGTCGGTGAGGTCAACACCGTTGCTGGATCGCTCGAAAATGCGGATATTCAGCTCCCGTTCCAAGGATTTGACGGCGGCAGAGAGGGAGGATTGGGCGATAAAAAGTTGTTTGGCCGCTTCGCTGAAAGAACCGATCCGCACGATCTCCAATATGTATTTACACTGTTGTATCGTCATATAGACCTCCTGCTGAAAACCGTCTTTTTCATTATAGCACGAAAGTGCGGGAAACACAAATATCAATAACCGATTGCCACCGTTCGCTTTTTTCGATAAAAGCCGCAGATCGCTTACAGAAACGCTTTTGCGATCTTTTCCCGCAGATTGATCAGATAACTCGGATCATCGGGATAGTGAGTGAAGGTCAGCTCGCCGTCGGTGCCTTCCAAAAGGAGCGCTTCGGTGGCTTCACGGCCGAACTTTTCCTCGTACAGACGAAGGGCACGGATATCGTCCATCGCTTCCCGCAGAGCGTTTAAGCGAATCGACTCCCACGCCTGCCCATCGGTGCCGGGATAGACCAAGAAACAGTCACCGGAGGGGGTGAAGTAGCCGCAGTCGGGGCCGGCATAAGGATCCATTGGCGTGTAGGAATGGCAGGAATTGTAGAAATTATAGCCCCAATGCAAGAATCCTTCGATATTGTAGCGATAAAGCTGAACGCCGAGGATTCTCGTGCGTGCCGCAGGCATAGAGATGGAACGATCGGACACTCCTGCTCTGCCGCCGCCACAGTAGTAGGTCCAAAGACCGGGTACGCCCGCTTGGTAGAAATCCAGCGCACCGCGGGTGTTGGGGACGGGCTTTTTCACCACGCCGCTGGTGTAGAATTCCAGATGGGTCAGTGCGTCAATGATGGGGGCATCGCCCACGTAGGGGGAAATCATATCTCTGCACTTTTTGTAGTGCTCCAGCTGAGAGAGGCCGGGCTCGTCGGAGACGTGGAAGATGCATTTATCCTTGAGTCCACGGGAGTCGAATTCTGCCAGCAATGCGGGAATGAACTGCGCCAAAAAGTCGGCGTATTTAGGATCGGTGGAGGCAACGTGCCAGCCGAAGTATTTTTTATTTCTTCCCTTCACCTTTACGATGATTTTTGGCGTGGCTTGTGCACCCCATTGGGTGAAGAAGTGGGGGATTTCGAAATATTTTACGCCGCAGTCAAGGCAAAGATCGATCCAGCGGTGGAGCTTTGCAAAATCGAAGCGATAGCTGCCGTCCTCAGCAAGCTCGATGTCCACCAACTGGGTGGTGAGTCGCTCCCCGCCTACGTAGGTGTCCAGCTCGGGAGTGAACACGGGGGTGAGGATCATATTAATGCCGTTGCGGGTAGCGGTGCGCAGATAGCTTTCGATATACTTCCAATGCTTTTCGGAAAATGCTTTGGTATGGTAATAATTTGCGATGGAGTCGGTGTAGAACCATTCGGTGTGAATCAGCGTCTGCTCGGGGAGATCGGCTGCCACCACCTGCACCTGACCGCTCACCGTTCCAAAAGGCTCTGCCCCGGGATGGGGGAGGATGGACAGCGAAATATCGTAGGTGCCTGCATCAAATCCTGCGGGGAGCTCGATATCCACCCACAGGCTGTGGGTTTGATTGTGAGGAAGCGAGACCGAATTCGGGTAGATCAGCGGACGCAGAAGATCGGGATATGCCCCCGGCTCGGTGCGGATGAATGCGCCTCCCGGATTTTTGGGATAGGTGGGGTACATATTCAGCACGTTGGACACCAGCCGAACGGTGGCGTACTTTGCCAGCGCACCTCCCAGTACGATCGGGCACCACCGATGGATATCGGCGTTTGGATCGTCCATTCGGCACATTACCTGAAAGGACAGACGCTCCCCTCGGAACATCATAAAGTTGGTTTTCTCTGCTTTGCTGTCAATAGGATCGTCGTAGAAGCACTTTTCCAAAGAAGAGATCATTCTCATTTGTAAAGCTGCCATAATTTTCTCCTTCCCTCTTGGTGAGGTTTATCATAGAGCAAATCGGTTGGGATTTGCCCGGATGTTTAGTCTTTTGAATCGGCAATATCCGAATCGCTTGACGGATATGCCACGATGTGGTCCAGCGTCTCGCCGTTTTCGTCTACTTCCCAATATTCAACGATGATCTCGTCGCAAGTTTTTCCCATAAACACTTGCATTTCAATGCAAGCAGGAACGATCAAGGGATAATACCATCCGTTGTCCTCGGGAGATTCAACGATTTTGGTATAGTCTTCCGAAATATCGAATCCGCAGGTGTGGGCATCCTTCAGAAATTCCAGATAATCATCGGAATAGTCCACTTCCACGCCAATATCCCGTGTGTTGCCCAAGACACACTGCAAAACTTGCAGTGGGTAGAAGCTGCTTTTCCACTCTGCGGCTACTTTCTTTCGCAAAACCAAAATCAAACAGCCGTCCTTATCCACCGTAGCAGACGTATATTTCCCTTCCAACCACGTGTCTTTTCCCTCGGTTTCACAAAACTCATCGGGCGTAGCACCGTCTAACATAATCCCGCTGACCTTCGGGGGAAGATGCAGAACCGTGTATTGGGTGAAAAAGAATACTGCGCCTGCTCCGAGCACTGCGAGAATCATACCAATGACTCTGCAAAGCCATACGATTCTTTTTTTCATACGTATCTCCGTAAGAAGTTGCCGTTAGTTTTCCAAAAATGCTCTCAGCTCGTCCATTTTCCGTTCCAT
>JAFTMF010000033.1 GCA_017452565.1 Clostridia bacterium | reverse complement strand
CATATGCTCATCATATCCGTCAAGTCTTGCCTCAAAGAAATCACTCATTTTTTCAATCATACATAACATCAGTTAAATTCTTATTTACCGTTCCGTTTTATCGCCAGTTTCGCATTTGTATTACAAAGGCACAGGGCTAAGCCCATACCCCTAAGGTTGCGCATCCTAAGGCTCCCTCCGAGAGGGAGCTTCCGACAGAGTCGGGTGAGGGAGAGCGCATTACAATGAAGTTAGCACAAATCTAAAGGCACGCAGGCTCCTTCCGTCACGCTCCGCGTGCCACCTTCCTCCCGGAGGAAGGCTTTTTGTTAGCTCCATTATAATACAAATCGGCAGAGAAAACAAGTTCTCTGCCGAAATTTGTAAACATCTTTATGAGAAGGCTCCTAAACGGGAGGCGTTTTTGGGTATTGACTTTTTTTACTAATTGTGCTACACTGATGTTTACAGTTTGAATAATGCACAGGAGGTGTATGCTTATGAAAAAATGGCTTGCTTTGATTTTGGCAATGATCCTTTGCCTTTCTCTGCTGTCTTGCTCCAAGGACAAACAGGAGGACGATGACAATGAAAAGCAGTCTACCACCGACGGTAAACAAGAGGAAGCCGATCCCGTTACCATAAAGGAACAGGTGATTTATGATCAAAATGACGTAAAGGTCACCGTAAACAGTTTGGAGGATTCCTCTTTGCTGGGAACTTCCCTGCTGCTCACCGTGGAAAACAACCGATCCGAGGATTTGAAAATTACCGTCGGCAGTATGACTGTCAACGGACTGGTAATTGATGCGGTCTTCTATCATGACGTTGCTGCCGGTGAAATCCTGCAGGAAAAGCTCTATCTACTGGAAACGCTGATGAAGGCCAGCAATATCACCGTAATTCAGAATATCGAGTTTCAGCTGAGATTCGTTGAGCCCGAAAGCTATGATACGCTGTTCGAGTCCGATCTCATTCGACTGAGCACCACTGCCGATCCCAATTACAAGCAGCCCATCAACGATTTGGGCATTGTGGCTTACAGCGACAGCAACATACGTTTCATCATTCAAGACATTCTCGAAAACAAAGACTTAAAGCAACAAAACGTGCAGGTTTTCATTGAAAATAATAGCCAGCGCGATTGGACGCTTCTGCTGGATTCCTTTAAAGTGAACGGAGTTGAAATTGATCCGATTTTCTCTTGCGAGATCCCGGTAGGCAAAAAAGCTTATGATTTCATCTCTATCTCTACGGATGATCTGACCAAACAAAATATTACCAGAATCGATACACTGGAATTCACCCTGCGCATCATTGATTTTGACGAGTATTCCAACACCTATACCACCGAGCTTATTAAAGTTTCCTCTTAATCAGTCCCATTGTATCACCGCTCCCGGCATTCCGTGGAGCGGTTTTCGTTTGCTTTTTACTATTTTCATCTTCGCTTTTTTCCGTTCCTTATATTAAAAACCATTGACTTTTTTTCGCTTTTATGCTATCATTATTTTGTATGACTATGTTCTGTTTTTACGTACTATTTATTTAAGGAAGGTATCCATTATGAGCAAGTTCACTTTCTCTGCATTCGCAGACGAAGCAAGCCCTCTATTCTATGAACAAATTGACGCAATGCGCAAGTCCGGCATCACCCATCTGGAAATGCGTGGAGTCAACGGCAGAAACGTTTCCTCTATGACCCGTGAGGAGGTTCGCTGTGCAAAATATATGCTGGATCAGGCGGGCCTTTCGGTTTGGTCTATCGGCTCTCCCGTGGGCAAGATCAAGATCTCCGATCCCTTCGGCCCTCATTTGGACAGCTTCAAACGGCTGCTCGATGCCGCCGTCACCTGCAAGGCTTCGGTGATGCGTATCTTCTCCTTCTACGACGTGAAAACCGATGCCGACAAGGCAGAAGCCATCTCCCGTCTGCAGACTTTGGTAGATACTGCCAAGGGTAGCGGCGTGCTCCTCTGCCACGAAAACGAAAAGGGCATTTACGGCGACACCGCCGAGAACTGCGTGGAGATTCTCACCGCCGTTCCCGAGCTGGGCAGCGTATTCGATCCCGCCAACTTCATTCAGTGCGGCGTCGATCCTCTTACGGCTTGGGGAATGCTGGCAGATCGGACTACCTATCTCCACATCAAGGATGCACTGGCTGACGGCAGAGTGGTTCCCGCAGGCTGCGGACTTGGCAATCTGCCTGCCATCATTGCCGATTTCGGCGCACGTGGTGGTAAGGTTCTCTCTCTGGAGCCCCACCTCACCGTATTCAAGGGTCTTGCCGATTTGGAAGAAGATCAGAAGACCGATATCGATCCCTTCTCTTACCCCAGCGCACAGGAGGCGTTCCGTGTGGCAGCTGATTCCCTGAAGGGCATCGTGGAGAAACTTGGATGAGCTACGATCTGAACCTGTATCTGAAAACGGCTCCCCTGCTCACCCCTGAGTCCTTTGCCGAGGCCTGCAAACAGCTTGGTCTGACCGGTGAGCTTGCTCCCGATTTTACGGCGGACTTTTCCGGCACATCCTTGTGTGCGAAAATCGGCGGTTTGCTCCCCGATGGGCGCACTTATCTTGCCGTCGTCGATTGCACGGCAGATATGACCGAGACAGATCGTGTGTTTACCCTTCCCTCTCCCCGCCGTCGGTTATTCGAGAAAAAGACTTCCGCTCCTACCCTCACTGCTCCTGCGGGAAGTTACTGTCTCACCTTTGCCTGCGGGATGGGCTCACTGGAACTCCCATTCGCGCTCCTGATGGCGTCGGCACTGGCTGGCGAGGACGGTTTGCTCTATGATTCTACGGAGGGAAAATTAGCACTGGGCAGCGATATTCCGCAGTTTGCCAAGGAAGCGCTTGACAAACTCCGTGCGACTTCGGAGGATCGGCTGTATCTCCACGAATTTGATGAGTGGATCTGATGAATTGAATATTATAATGTTACATATACTTTTTGGGAGGCTACTATGAAAAAGATTAAAATCGGCGTGATCGGTGTCGGTAATATGGGCTCCGGCCACGCCAGAATGTTCACCAGCGGCGAATGCCCCGAATTTGAGCTGACCGCAATCTGCGATATCAAGCCCGACCGTGCAGAACAGGTTGCCGCTGAGTGCGAAAAGCGTTTGGCTGATCGCGGCATTGAAGGCAAGGTTGCTCGCTTTACCGATGCCATCGAAATGCTGGACAGCGGTTTGATCGAGGCTGTTACCGTTGCGACTCCTCACTACGATCATCCTACCTACGTCATCGCTGCCATCGAGCGCGGCATCCACGTAGTGTCCGAGAAGCCCGCAGGCGTTTACACCAAGGCGGTTCGGGAAATGAACGCCGTTGCCGATGCACACCCCGAGGTTTGCTTTGCGATGATGTTCAACCAGCGTACCGATCCTCTCTACATCAAGATGAAAGAGATCCTGGACTCCGGTGAGCTGGGCCGTATGAAGCGTGTGAACTGGATCATCACCAACTGGTACCGTCCTCAGAAGTATTACGATTCCGGCGCATGGCGTGCCACCTGGAGCGGTGAAGGCGGCGGCGTACTTCTGAATCAGTGCCCCCACCAGCTGGACCTCTGGCAGTGGCTTTGCGGTATGCCCGTGAAGATCGACGCACACCTCCATTACGGCAAGTGGCACGATATCGAGGTTGAGGACGACGTGACCGCTTACGCGGAGTATGCAAACGGTGCGACCGGCGTGTTCATTACCTCCACCGGCGACGCTCCCGGCTCCAACCGTCTGGAAATCCTCTGCGACGGCGGCAAGCTCCTGTGCGAGAACGGCAGACTGATTATGTGGAAGAATGAGATGCCCGAGTCTGTATTTACCAATCAGGCGCCTCACTCCTTCGCTGCTCCCAAGAACGAGCGGATCGACCTCACTCCCGAGGGCGGCGCTCCCCAGCACGTAGGTGTGTTCAACGCCTTTGCCGCACACCTGCTCCGCGGTGAGCCTCTCATCGCCAAGGGTCAGGAGGGCATCAACGGTCTGACCATCTCCAACGCAATGCATTTGTCCTCTTGGCTTGGCAGACCCGTAGAGCTTCCCTTCGACGAGGAGCTGTACTACGAGGAGCTGAAAAAGCGCATTGCCACCTCCCGCCGCAAGGAGAACGTTACCGAGACGGTAGCCGACACCTCCGGCAGCTACGGCGGCGCAAAATAAATCTATTCCATTCGGGGAAGTGATCCGACCTGCGGATCACTTCCCTTCTCCCCCCTTTTTGAATGAACGGTTCTGTAAGGGCGATCGGTCGATTGCTCCTACACAACCGATCATTTTCACCCGATTTTGCGAAATTTGCGAAATTCTATCAAAATCACACGAAACAAACAGAAGTTGAGGTAATTATGGCACTTTCTCCCATGATGCAACAGTATCTGGAAGTCAAAAAACAATACGGCGACGCCATCGTGTTCTACCGCCTCGGAGACTTTTACGAAATGTTCTTCGACGATGCCAAACTGGTCTCCAAAGAGCTGGAGCTGACCCTTACCGGCCGTCAGTGCGGCGAGGCTGAGCGTGCACCTATGTGCGGCGTTCCCTATCACTCCGCCGACACCTATATCGGCAGACTGGTGGAGCGCGGATACAGCGTAGTCATTTGCGAGCAAACCGAAGATCCTGCCACCGCCAAGGGATTGGTGCGCCGTGAGGTAGTGCGCATCGTCACCCCCGGTACGGTCACCGATCCTGCACAGCTGACCGAGGGCAAGAATAATTATCTCGCCGCACTTTGGCTGTCTGACGAGAAGGCTGCGCTCGCTCTTTCCGACGTTTCCACCGGTGAGATCCGTGCCACCCTTTGTAATGTCGCTCCCGACGCCATTGTCAGCGAACTGGCGGTGTACTCTCCCCGTGAGATTCTCGTCAACCGAGAACTGAGGGAGGATTTGCGGGGAATGCTCTCCCTCCGCTTCACTTCGGTGGTAAACGCCACCTATGCGGATCGCTTCGTTGCGGTAGACGGCAAGGACTTTCTCCGCTCCCTCTTCCAATTTTCGGAGGATGAACTGGCAGAGGTGGCAGATCCCGTTCTCTCTGCGCTGGCAGGTCTGATCTCCTACATTGACGATACGCAGAAAACCGACCTCTCTTATCTGAAGCGTCCTCTCTTCTACGAGGGCGGTCAGTATCTGGAGATGGACGTAAATACCCGCCGCAATCTGGAGCTTACCGAGACGCTCCGCTCACGAGAAAAGAGAGGCTCCCTCCTTTGGGTACTGGATAAAACCGAAACGTCTATGGGTGCCCGAATGCTCAGAGGCTGGATTGAACAGCCGCTGAGACAGGTGCCGCTGATTTTGCGCCGTCAGGCTGCGGTGAAGGAGCTGTTCGACGATTTCGTTCTGCGGGATGAGCTCACCGAGTCTCTGCAGGGCCTGCTGGACCTGGAGCGTCTGATGACCCGTGTAGTCAACGGCACTGCAGGCGGCAAGGATATGGTTGCCATTGCCCGCACGCTGTCGGTGCTGCCGATCATCCAAAAGCTGATGGCATCCTGCAAGAGCGACGAGCTGCGGGAAGTAGTGGCTGCCGCCGATTCCGTCGAGGACATCACCGCTCTGATCAATGCAACCATCGTAGAAGATCCTCCCTTCTCGGTACGAGAGGGCGGCTTCATCCGCGCAGGGGTGAACGCAGAGCTGGATCGGCTCCGTGATATTCTCACCAACTCCAAGGACTACCTTGCAGGCATCGAGGAGCGGGAGAAGGAAGCCACCGGTATCAAGAATATGAAGATCGGCTACAATCGTGTCTTCGGTTACTATATCGAGGTATCCAAATCCAATCTTCCCGACGTTCCCCGTGAGTGGATCCGCAAGCAAACGCTGGCAAACGGTGAGCGCTACATCACCGAAGAGCTGAAGCAGCTGGAAACTACCATCTTGGGCGCAAACGACAAGATCTGCGCAATCGAGTACAGCATCTTCCAAAAACTGCGGGACAAGCTCACCGAAAACGTCCGCCGCATTCAGAAGGCAGCGGAAATTATTGCCAAGGTGGACGTGTACCGTTCCCTTGCGCTGGTTGCCGCTAAGCAGGGCTACAACTGCCCCGAGGTGGATATCGGCTTCACAGTCCAGATCAAGGACGGCCGCCATCCCGTAGTAGAGCAGTTCGTGGGCAGCGATTTCGTCCCCAACGATACCCTGCTGGATATCGAGCAGAACAAGCTGCTTATCATTACCGGCCCCAATATGGCAGGTAAGTCCACCTATATGCGCCAGACTGCACTCATCGTGCTGATGGCACAAATCGGCTCCTTCGTCCCTGCCGCAGAGGCACGGATCGGCATCGTGGATCGTCTCTTCACCCGTGTGGGCGCATCCGATGATTTGGCATCGGGACAGTCCACCTTTATGCTGGAGATGAACGAGGTAGCCTATATTCTGAAGAACGCTACCCGCCGCTCGCTGATCATCTACGATGAGATCGGCAGAGGCACCTCCACCTTCGACGGTATGTCTATGGCGCGCGCCATTGCAGAATACACCGCAGGCAAGAAGATCGGCGCCCGTGCCCTTTTCGCTACCCACTATCACGAGCTCACCGAGCTGGCCAACACCCTCCCCGGCGTGGTGAACTATCACATCACCGCCCGCAAGAAAGGGGACGGCGTCATCTTCCTCCGCAAGATCGTGCGGGGAGCGGCTGACGACAGCTATGGCATCGAGGTCGCCTCGCTGGCAGGCGTGCCCCGTGAGGTCATCCGCCGAGCCAAGGAAGTGCTTGCCACCCTCAACGAAGGCGGCACACTCACCACTCCCAAAAAGAAAAAGCAGGAGGACACCATCGAGTCTTTCTCCATCGAAGACTATATCGGCGGCGAAATCAAGGACCGCATCCGCTCCCTTGACATCAACCAAATGACTCCGATGGAAGCCTTCAATCTCATCTGGGAACTCAAGCAACTGCTTGACAAAGGCTAATCATTTGTTTTTCGGCAAAGCCGAAAAACTACCTTACCTCTTCACTATTCACTTTTCACTCTTCACTATTCTCTGAAAGGAGGTTCCTATGGGCATTATCAACGTACTGGATTTTCAGGTTGCTAACCTCATCGCTGCGGGCGAAGTGGTAGAGCGCCCTGCATCTGCCGTGAAGGAACTCCTGGAAAACGCACTGGACGCAGGTGCTACCGAAATCACCGTAGAAATCAAACGAGGCGGCTCTACCTTCATCCGCGTGTCGGATAACGGCTGCGGTATGGCGAGGGAGGATATGCCCATCGCCATCCGCCGCCACGCCACCAGTAAAATCGCAACCGAGCGGGATCTGGACGGCATCACTACCCTCGGCTTCCGCGGCGAAGCACTTGCCGCCATCTCATCCGTCTCCACGATGCGCATTATGTCCCGCCGCAAGGAGGATGCCGTGGGCACCGTCCTCACCGCAGAGGGGGGGCTGGTGGTCGACGTCTCCGATGCAGGCTGCAAGGTGGGAACGACGGTCATCGTAGAAGAGCTCTTCGCCAACGTCCCTGCCAGACGGAAGTTTTTGAAAAAAGACAGCTCCGAGGCAATGGCAGTGGCTTCTATGGTTGAAAAGCTTGCCCTCTCCCGTCCCGATATCGCCTTCAAGTTCATCTCCGACGGTGCGCTGAAGCTCCAGACCAGAGGCGACGGCAAAGTAGCAGGCACTATCTACGCAGTAATGGGCAGAGAGTTCACCTCCAAGCTCATCGAGGTAAACGCCCTCACCGACGGCATCGAGGTGCGGGGTTACATCGGCACCCCCATCAACGTCCGCTCCAACCGCAATTTCCAGAATTTCTTCCTGAATAACCGCTATATCAAATCGAAAACTGCCACGGCAGCGCTGGAACAGGCTTTTGATAGCTATATGGAAACCGAAAAGTTCCCCTGCTGTGTTCTACATATTTATATTCATCCCTCTTTTGTAGACGTAAACGTTCACCCCACCAAGATGGAGGTGAAGTTCTCCAACGAGCGACTGGTCTTCGACGCAGTTTACTGCGCCGTCCGCAATGCGCTGGAGGAGGCTACCGAGCGTCCCGAGATCAAGTTCGAGCCCCATCATATGACCCCCGATCAGCACAGCATTTATAACGCCTTCGTACCGGTCTATGATCGCATCTCGGATACCGAGGAAAAAGCGCTCACCCAAAAACAAATCTTCGACGATACCCCCGAACCGATTTCTCAGGCGGAGGGAGTTCCGCAGGACGTTCCCGTATTTGCGCCGCCTCCCACCGATGCGGATGCACCTCCTGTTTCGGCTCGTAATACCCCATTGTTTGATCTCGGCGAGCTGGCGGTTACTCCCTTGGATCTTCCCGATCTGCCGGTGACCGTTCCTGCAGCTGTTAAGCCCGCTGTTTCTGCTGCTCCAAGAGCAGTTTCTGCCGACCTGCCTGCCCAAGAGCCGTTTTCCCCTCCTCCGAAGGCGGATACGGTGCCTGCAGAGATACCGGATGAAAATGGATACAATCCCCTCTTTGCTGATCTGCAGTTTGAGGACGTAATCATTACCCACGAGCCCCAAACCGAGACTGTCGCCCCCGCTCCTGCAGTGGTGGAGCCGTCTGTCGGTGTGACCAAGACGGAGTCGGAAACCGTCTCAACACCAACAGCGCCTGCGCTGTTGGATGAAACTCCCGTCCAAAAGGACGCCCGGTCTTTGCCCGAAACGGATGCCGGAGTGAAAACGGAGGTGCCCTCCTCTCCTGCCCCTACGCTCACCGAGTTATTTGGCAATATGAGCGAGCCGGGCAGTTTCCTCTTCAATCTCTCCACCGGCGCACAGCGGAAATCTGCCACCGAGGAAAAGCCTTATCGCATACTGGGCACTGCCTTCCACGCATACGTGTTCGTGGAAAGCGAAGACTCGGTACTGCTCATCGACAAGCACGCCGCTCACGAGCGCATCCTCTTCGAGGATATGAAGCGGATTATGGCCGAACAGGCAGGCACGCTTCAATTGCTCATCCTTCCCTTGGAACTACCGCTGAGTAAGGAAGAGATCGCCGCTGCCATCGATTATCGGGAGGAAATCGCCGCTGCCGGCTTTGCTTTTGAGATCAGCGAGGATCACTCCATTCTCTACTGCACGCAAATCCCCTCCCTGCTCACCTCTGATCGGGCTGCCGATTTGTTGGTGGCAATGATCGGTGCGCTGGCAAACGGCACCGGATCGGTGGACGTTACCCGCAAAACTTACTTTGAGGAAGCGCTCTATCAGGCTTCTTGCAAAGCCGCTATCAAGGCGGGACGGATCGATCGGGAGGAGGATATTGCATGGGTTGTGGCAAGATTGTTTGAGAACCCCGACATCCTTTATTGCCCTCACGGCAGACCGGTTGCGCTGGTACTGAAAAAGTCCCGCATTGAGCATTATTTCAAGAGAACCTGATTGAATTTAATATTATGAAAGGAAAGCACGACTGTTCTTCGTGTGGTTACCCTATGTTTACACTGATTAAAAAAGAAGGAAGAGCTCGCCGCGGTCGTTTCGAGACCGTTCACGGCACCATTGAAACTCCCGTATTTATGAACGTTGGCACCTCTGCCGCTATCCGTGGCGGTGTGGGTGCTGAGGATCTGAAGGAGCTGGGCTGTCAGATAGAGCTGTCCAACACCTATCACCTTCACATCCGTCCCGGCGACGGCGTGATCAAAAACCAAGGCGGTCTCCATAAGTTTATGAACTGGGACCGCCCCATCCTCACCGACTCCGGCGGATTCCAGGTATTCTCCCTTGCCAAGCTCCGCAAGATCAAGGAGGAGGGGGTTACCTTTGCTTCTCACATCGACGGCAAACGCATCTTTATGGGCCCCGAGGAGTCTATGCAGATTCAGTCCAATCTGGGCTCCACTATCGCTATGGCCTTCGACGAGTGCATCGAGAACCCCGCCGAGTATCGCTACGTAAAAAACTCCATTGAGCGTACCACCCGCTGGCTCCACCGTTGCAAGGCGGAGATGGCTCGCCTCAATTCCCTGCCCGGTACTGTAAACCCTCATCAGATGCTCTTCGGCATCAACCAAGGCTCCACCTATGACGATCTCCGTGTTGCGCATATGAAGCAGATCGCTGAGCTGGATCTGGACGGATACGCCATCGGCGGTCTGGCGGTAGGCGAAGCGGCTGAGGATATGTACCACATCATCGAGGTGGTAGAGCCTCATATGCCCGAAAACAAGCCCCGCTATCTGATGGGCGTTGGTACGCCTCAGAATATTCTGGAGGCAGTTTACAGAGGCGTGGATTTCTTCGACTGCGTTATGCCCTCCCGTAACGCCCGTCACGGCAATCTCTTTACTTGGGAAGGTAAGATTACCATCCTCAACAATCGCTTTATGAACGATAGCCGCCCCATCTCCCCCACCTGCGGCTGTCCTGCTTGTAAGAATCACTCTCGTGCATACATCCGTCACCTCTTGAAGGCCGACGAGATGCTGGGTATGCGCCTTTGCGTTATG